>JANODW010000487.1:0-1278 GCA_031412875.1 Pirellula sp.
CCTTCGACATCGGGCTGTTGGATATCCCGTTCGAGTTTTTGACGATTGAGGCTTTGGATAAGGTTGATTTGATTGCGCTGCGATTGCTTGGACTGTCGCGGATTGGATATGTCTGCGATTTGTTGTCCGCCGGGGGCACTGCCGCGCATGGCTTGGGCAGGCCTACGGCTCTGCGGTTTTCCAACTTTGGTCCCTTGATAGATTGCGGGCAGGAAGGAACTGCCAAAATTCTGTGCGGACGCAGCGGGTGGATTCAGCGCAATGAAGCCGGGCATGCTGTCGTTTTCGGTGCCCAAACCATACAGGGTCCAGGCGCCCAGCGAGGGGCGAATGAACTGAGCGTTGCCGGTATGCATTTGCGTCATGGCCCTTGGATGGGTTGGCTGATCGCAGTGCATCGATCGGATCAGAGCCAATTCATCGGCATGCTTGCCCAGTTCAGGAAAAAGTTCGGAGATCCATAGACCGCTCTTTCCTTGTTGGCGAAATTTCCAGGGAGAAGGCATCAATTTGCTGCCGCCATATTTGCCACCCTTTCCTGCGTCGGTAGCAAGTTGCGGTTTGTAGTCAAACGTATCTACGTGCGACGGTCCCCCTTGCATGCAAAGGAAGATGACTCGCTTTGCGGTGCCTTGAAAATGAGGAGGCTTAGGTGCAAGGGGGTTCGGAACGGCTTCTTGGATGGCATGTGCCGTGCTTAGTCCAGCGAATGCCAGATAGCCGAAACCTGCGGACGCCGTTTGCAAAAGTTCGCGGCGTGAAACGATGGGGTATTGGAAATTCATAATCGATCCTTAGTTGACCAGGCGAAACTCAGCGGAGCTAAAAAGGGCTTGGCAAAATTGACTCAATGCTTGAAATAGACGTTGCTCAGCAGGGAGTGTTTTCTTTCCTTCGTCTGCTTTGCGAAAATACTCGGCGGTAGCGCGAAGCTCTTTTTGCGTGGCCGATCGGCCATACACCAACGCAAACGCTTTTGCGATCCGCTCGCTTTGATTGCTGGACTCTCGGATGAGTTTCCTGGCAAGCGCATCGCTTTGTTCGATAACGAACGGGTTGTTGAGCATAAATAGCGCTTGGTCGGCCGTATTGGACGCTTCGCGATTGCCCACGACCAAGCTGGGTTCGGCAAAGTCGAACACGTCCAAGGCACGGGGTAAAGCATTCCGAGGGATCGGCAGATAGACCGACCGCGAGTAGTTGGGGAGCTCAAAGGGATTGGCGTTTGGATTGCGGCCACCGCGAATCGCTCCCTTGACATCGGGCTTGCCATTGGCT
>JANODW010000488.1:0-9152 GCA_031412875.1 Pirellula sp.
CCGATTTCTGAATCGCGCTAGAAATGGATTGCCATAAAGTCGATTCGTCCACGATCAAGTTCAAATCCCGTTCCACCGTAGGAAATGGGACGATTGGCTGAAGCTGTGGTATCAGCCGTGCATGCTCGAGCAACATATCCAAATTCAATTCACCCACCGATGCCGCGCAGTCGAGCTTCATCCCGTCGACGATCGATCGATTCAATTGGCCAATCCATGCGATCGTCTCTCCCTCGACTTGCCAAACGATGCCGCTTTGAGGAGCCAGGAAGTCCCACGCGACCAGACTCTTGCTGATCTTGGTGGTTAGGAAGTCCGGCCCGCATGCGCGATGCAGGATTTCTTCGAAGGCCCCGGCTACGATACGGATGTCGGCCAGGCCAATCATCCCCAAATTGAATTGTTGGCCGGGCAATCCACTGGTTCGAGGCAAGTAAACATTCGCCGTTTCAAACAGTTGAGAATCCCGGTTGGTCTGCGATTGGTTATACAGCCGGGCGGCGATCAAGCTTGGGATCAATGACCTTCTCAGTTGGTTGGCACCCTCCAGCAATGGAATCAGCGTCGACATCGCGTCTTGAGAGCACCAGGGAGAGATGGGCGAGGTGATGGATTTGCCGATCAAGCTGGGCGTCATCGTTTCGTCGAAACCGGACGCGCACACGACGCGTCGCACGGTCTCCATGACCATGTCCTTGGGTCGTTTGGTCGATGAAACCAACGGAACCGGGGCATCCTCGGGGATTTGCTCGTATCCGTAGATGCGAGCGATCTCTTCGATCAAATCGATCTCGCGGGTCAAGTCCGCTCGAAAACTGGGAGCCAAAACCTTTGCGGTCGCTTCGCTGGAGTCCCCGGTCACACTGCAACCCAGACGCACCAAGATCTCAAGCGATCGCTCCCACGGGACTTCGATTCCAAGGACACTCGCAACCTTGCTCTCACGCAAAAGGATCGACGAGCGTGCAGGCAATCGCTCCCCAGTATCCACCGAGCCCGAAAGAAGTTGGCCACCGGCGGTTTCTAAAATCAGTTCACAGCATCGCTGCGATGCCCAATCCATATTCGCTTGGTCGATACGCCGTTCGTAGCGATACGAAGAGGGCGAATGCAGCTTTAACTTGCGAGCGGTACGACGGATTGAGAGCGGCATGAACTCGGCCGCTTCCAAAAGGATGTCCACCGTGCGGTCGGAAACTTCGCTTTCCACACCCCCCATCACACCCCCGAGCGCTACCGCCCGCTCCGCGTCTGCAATGACCACCATTTGAGAGTCGAGTTGGTAGGTCCGATGATCGATGGCGATGAAGTTCTCTTGAGGGCGAGCTGGACGAACAATGATCTTCCCGCCGCGAATGTTGGCGAAGTCAAAGGCGTGCAAAGGTTGTCCGCATTCGAACATCACATAGTTGGTTGCGTCAACAACGTTGTTGATCGGCTTCACACCGATAGCTGTCAGCCGCCTTTGCAACCACAACGGACTGGGACCGATCCGGACTCCGCGTATCACTCGCCCGATGTAGCGTGGGCAAGCTTCCGCAAATTGGTTTTCAATCACCAAAGCCTTCGATACCGGCTCCTCCACCGTCTTGGGCTGTGGCGACGGGAATCGCAATTCGCTTTGCAGCAAGACCGATGCCTCGCGCGCGATGCCGATGTGCCCCAAGCAGTCACCGCGATTGCTCGTGATTTCCAAATCGATGACCGGCACGCCATCGACCATGACCGTGCTCTCATGATTGAGGCCCGTCAGCGCCCAACGCGTCGCCATGTCTTCATGGCTGATGCCGATATCCACGTAGTCCGATAACCATTCCCAAGAGACTAACATGCACTCTACTCGCTTTACTTTTCACAACGAAGGAATTTTTTGGAAGAACGGAATGCCGTTCGGCTATTGGATTTGAGATTTTTTACTACGGCTCGCTATCCGATGAGCGATGGTTTGGTTCGGGCGCAATGCCTCGTTGGAGGTGCGATCTTACGTTGCAAACTGACGCAAGAAACGAACATCGCTTCGGTACAAGTCGCGAATATCGACAATCCCAAATCGCCTCATGCACAATCGCTCAACGCCCAGCCCGAATGCGAACCCGCTCCATTGTTCCGAATCGATCTCCAACGCTTGAAACACATTGGGGTCGACCATGCCGGCTCCTCCGAATTCGATCCAATTCCCGTTCCACCAATAGTCCACTTCGACACTCGGTTCGGTGAACGGAAAAAACGACGGACGGAAGCGCACTTTTACATCGCTGCCCAAGTAGCTGGTCGCAAACAATCGCAGAACGCTCTTGAGCTGAGCCATCGTCACGTTCTTGTCCACCCACAGCCCCTCCATTTGATGGAACATGGGAAAGTGTGTGGCGTCGGGAGCATCCGGACGATACACCCGCCCTAACGAAATGATGCGCAGGGGCAACGGCTGAGTCTCCATCACCCGAATCTGCACCGTGCTGGTTTGGCTGCGCAAAAGCATCGCATCGCGGTCGGTGGCGTTTTGCGCTTGCTTGCTAGCGGTAGCCAAATAGAAATTATCCAACGGATCGCGAGCCGGATGGTCTTCCGGAATATTCAGAGCCATGAAATTGTGCCACGTGTCCTCGATCTCTGGGCCCTCGGTGGTATTGAATCCCAGTCGCCCCATGATGTCCTTGAGGTGCTCGATGGTTTGCGTGATGGGATGAAGCTGGCCCAAGACCGGTCGAACACCGGGCAACGTCGGGTCCAATCGCTGCTCGTTCGACTTTTTCAGAGAGCCCCCACCGAGCCGCTCCGAAGCACTATCCAATGCGGCTTGGATCGCATCGCGAACTTCATTAAATCGCTTGCCCGCTGCGGGTCGATGCTCCGCTTCGATGGCTCCCATCAATTTCTGTACCGCTTTGATGGCGCCGTTCTTGGCGCCCACAAACTTGACTCGTAGCGATTCAAGTTGCTCGGTCGAGGCGGCCGCTTCCAGCGTTTGCTTGGCTTCGTCGAGCAGATTATCGAGAGAGTCGACAAAATTCTGAAGGGACATAGATGGATTCTCGGACTCTGTGGGCACACTATGCAAAGAGCCCGCGACCAATTAAGTCGCAGGCTCGGGATTCGTAGCACAGGCTGCTCGCCTGCATCGGTTTGCCACCGTTTAAATCGCGTCCAACCGGAATCGCGCACAACGGGCGGGCTGAGACTACGCTGCGGCTTTTGCAGCCAAGGCTTGTTTGACGGCGGCAACAACGACACCGAAACCGGCCGCATCGTTCACTGCCATTTCGGCCAACTGCTTGCGATCGATCTCGATCTTGGCGAGCAACAACCCATGAATGAACTCGCTGTACCGAAGCCCATGCATGCGCGAAGCCGCATTGACTCGAATGATCCACAAACGGCGGAAATCGCGGCGCTTGCGGCGGCGATCGCGATACGCAAACCGACCTGCACGGACCAAATTTTCCTTGGCCGTTCGATAGAGCCTACGGCGTCCGCCTACATAGCCCTCTGCGCGCTGAAATAGTTTCCTCTTGGCCTGCCTACGCGCTGAACCTTTTCTTGTTCTCATCGATCGAAAATCTTACTTGCTTAAGGGCGTTTCAGGTCATCGCGAAGGGCTGCCTTGGAGCAGCAACGGCCCGGAATACTTGGACTTCGCAACAGTTAATACCCAAACGCCTGGAAATAAAATGGGCCAGGTGTCTTTCAGTGATCTAGTAGCTGTAGCCGCGCAATGCGTCTTGAACCGCTCGCTGGAAATTCGGTTCCAACACTCGCGTTCCTCGCAATTGCCTAATCTTCTTGGCCGGCTTGCTGATAGCCAAATGGCTAGTCCCAGCCTTGCGGTGTTTTACTTTGCCGCTCGCGGTGAGTCGGAATCGCTTCTTGGTGGACTTGTGAGTCTTTTGTTTGGACATGGAGCACTACGGCATTCTAAAAAGTCGGTGTATAAGCAACGGTAATAGCGAACAAATAATCGCCACTCTCGGTACGATTCCGAAATCAGGGGGGGCCAAGTTTAACGGTCGCACGTGATTCGTCCAAGCCTAAATCGGGTGTTAATTGACCAAATCCTTAAGCGGAACGGCGAATGTTTCTGTTTAGCCCGTTCTGGCTGGCCCCGGCAATTCGCGGCGAAACCATGCTGATCTAGATTTTGGCATCGTTTTTCCCTAAAAGCCACTGCATGCAGGAATACACGATCCAAAGAAGCACACGAAAATGCCACGTCGGCGACCGCCCCTTTGAGCCCGGTGAACGGTACTATTCCGTCGTTCTCCAAAAGGGCAAGGAACTCGTTCGGCTCGACTATGGCAAAGAGCATTGGCCGGGCCCGCCAGAACAAGCGATCGGTTGGTGGATCAGTCAAATGCCGGCCAAGCGGACTGGCAAAATGACCTTGGCGCCCACCGCCGTCTTGCTCGATGCGCTTGAAAAACTCTGCGAACAACCCAGCGATAGCGATCTTGCCTACCTGCTGGCCGTCCTTTTGATGCGGCGCAGGCTTTTGTCCGAAGAACAAAATGATGCACCCGAGAGTGAGCCGAGTTGCTTGCATCTCACCCATCCTTCCAACGGACGTACGTTTGCCGTCCCAGTAATCATCCCCTCCCATGATCGCGCGGAATACCTCCAGCAAAAACTGATCGAACTACTCTATTGTGAAACCTAAGCTGCAGAACATCTCCTTGATCTCGGAGAAGTCAAATGGTTGGAAAGCAATGCAATGCTTGCTGATCGCTTCGTTCACTTTGGTTGCCGGAGGTGCCACTTGCTTGCCCAAACGCTCGATTCCTGACTTCCAGCCCGTTCCCTTGTTCAACACCCCTCCCAACGTGGAGCAACTCGCCGAAGCAGTCAATCGCTCGCGCAACGTCCAGTCGCTGCAATCGAACTCGGTCACGGTTAAGGTTGGCAATCAAAATTCTATCAATACCAATGTGACCTGGAGCCGTCCGAAGCGATTTCGACTGACCGCCAGCGTGTTCGGTGGGCTCGGTGGCGTGGACATCGGGAGCAACGACGAAGTCTTTTGGATGGCGATTCGCGACGGCGGTCAACCCAGCATGTTTTTCGCCCGTCACAGCGAATTCGAAACCCAAACCGATCGCCCCGTATTGCCCGTTTCCCCGGAATGGCTTATTCAAGCGATGGGCGTGTGCGAGCTGGACTTGGCAAGAATCGACCCGCAGAGACCCCCGAGAACACGGCCCGATGGAATGGTCGAGTTCACCACCGTCGAGCCCACGCCGATCGGTATGTATTATCGAACCCTCGCCGTCGACCCGAAGTATGGCTTTTGCCGCGAAGTGCTCCTGTATGACCCCAGTCTGCGATTGGTCGCACAAGCAAAGCAATTCAAACACGAGTACTACGCGTCGGTTCAGACGTCGCTGCCGCATCAGGTCAAAGTCCAATTGCTCCCTTCGGGAAGCGAACCTCTCGAATTGGATATCGCGATCGCTTCGTACGTAGTCAATGGACTTTCTCCCGATAACGTGAGGCAATTCGATATGCCCAGTATGCAGGGATACCGAACCGAAGATCTGGGTCGGCGAGGACCTCAAGCGGTTGTCCCTCAACAGGTCGCACCGCCCCAACCTCTCTATCCCCAAGTCTCCTATCGAGGCGTCCAGACGGACGGTTATAGGATTCGATAAGCGGTGAATTTTCGAAGGAGCAGAGTATGGGAATTCCCTGGATATCCACCTCGACCATCCGAAAGAAACTTTTGGTTTCGATGGTGGTGCTTGGCATCGTTGTTGCCGTTTTAGGCTACAGCAGCTTTCGAGGGGTGTATGCCTATCGCGATTTGGCGACGACCCTGAGCAATCGCGCTTCGGAAATGCCCATCACGGCTGACCTGACGCGCTCGATCGACGAACTGCGTTTGGTTTTCCAACAGTTGGATATCAACGACAAGGAGCCGTGGAAGTTTTCGATGACCGATCGGATCGGCTATGACGCGAACCCACACCATGCCCTGATGGCGGAGCAAAGCCGACGCGAATTTCGCGATAATCTAGAACACGTCCGAGTTGTTCTAGCGCGTTACAAGGCGCATTTGGAACGATCCAATATCGACGAGACATTCCTTTCGAATGTTACCGACGAGTTTGAAAAGTCCGCAGAATTGACCGAACTCCTCAACTCCATCTCCCTGCGTCAAAACGATTTGCTCGAGTCGGGGAGCTTTCCCCATTTCTATCAGCAGCGACTGGATCTGGAGCAGTTGTCGAAAATTGCTCACAAACTGCCCACCTTCTTCGGCGATCGCATGGTCAGCTTTAAAGAAGAAGTGAAATCGCGATACCGAACTTGGATCGTGCTCGCTTGGAGCAGCGCCACCCTGGCTGCCTTTCTATTGATCGGACTGATCCTCTATGCGCGAATCGCCGTGATCAAGCCCTTTAAAGAACTCCTGGCCGGCTCGCGGCGGGTTGCTGCCGGTGAATTTGCACATCGCATCCACATCGATAGCAAGGACGAATTGTCCGAACTGGCCGATGCCATCAATTTGGGAGCGGCCAGCTTTCTCAGTATTCAACGCGATCTCAATGATCAAGTACGAGAAAGGTCCCAAGAAGTGATTCGCAACGAGCAGCTCGCAAGCGTCGGCTTCCTCGCCGCCGGGGTTGCACACGAAATCAACAATCCGCTCGCGTCCATCGCCTGGAGCGCCGAAGCCCTCGAATCGAGATTGCATCGGATCCTACATCCTGCAGACGATCAAGAGTCGGAAGCGGACGGCTCAATCCCCACCGGCTTTGACTTGGACACGCTGCGAACTTACCTGCGCAGGATCCAAGACGAAGCCTTTCGATGCAAAGGCATCACCGAGAAGCTGCTCGATTTTTCTCGGCTCGGTACAGAGCAACGCAAGCATTCCATCGACATGAATGAGATTGTGGGGGATGTGGTTGATATGGTACGACATCTTGGTCAATACCGCGCGCAGAAGATCGAGTTCCAACCTCGCCCCATGCCAATGATCGCTTGGGCTAGCCCCCAGGAAATGAAACAAGTGGTACTCAACCTGTTAACCAACTCGCTCGAATCCTTGGACCCCACACGGACCGATGGCTGCGTGGCAATCACCCTCGACGCTTTGAGCGATTCCGTTCGATTGGTGGTCGAAGACAATGGATGCGGGATGACCGATGAAGTCCTCCAGCACCTGTTTGAACCATTTTTCACACGTCGACGCGATGGACGGGGAACGGGACTCGGACTGCCCATCACCAGCCGTATCATTGCTGACCACGGGGGACGCATCACACCCAAAAGCAAGGGGCACAACTGCGGGACGCGATTCGAAGTTATTTTACCCAACCAACCAGCTACCAACCCTTCCTACGACGCAACTCATGAAAAAATCGCAGCCTAATCAGCTCTCCATTCTGTTCGCAGATGACGAGCCCTCGTTGCAAGAATTGATGCGGATGGAATTGCCTCACCTGGGGCACCGCGTCACCGTTTGCCCTGATGGCTATACCGCAGTCGCCGCCTTGGAACGCGAGACGTTCGACTGCCTGATCGTCGATTTGGATATGCCTGGAATGAACGGCATTCAAGTGATCGAGCGAGCAGCGACGTTGTCGCCTATGACCGAGGCGATCGTTTTGACGGGCAAACAGTCGTTGGAATCGGCGGTTGCGGCATTGCGCTTTGGAGTGATCGATTACTTGAGCAAACCATGCCGATTGTCCGAGCTGCAGTCGCTCCTTCAACGGGTCGCAGCCCGTCGGGAACTCAAACGCCACTCGGCAGCGATCGACCGGGAATCGGACGCGTCCCATCCGTGCGCTTCCAAACTCATCGGTGCTTCCACCGCCATGCAAGACGTTCTGACACTGATTCGCAAAGTGGCCCGCACTCCGAGCACCGTGCTGATCCGCGGCGAAACCGGTTGTGGCAAGGAATTGGTAGCAAGGGCACTGCACGACCAGAGCGCGAGGAAAGACAAACCGTTTGTTGCAGTGAATTGCGGCGCCCTGCCAGAGAACCTGATCGAAAGCGAACTCTTTGGACATAAAAAAGGCGCGTTCACTGGGGCCGATATGCAACGCGAAGGACTCTTTGAAGTGGCCAGCGGCGGCACGATTTTCTTAGATGAAATCGGCGAATTGCCTTTGGCGATGCAGGCCAAACTGTTGCGAGTGCTAGAAAGCGGCGACATCCGACGCGTCGGCGACAACCAGACGTTTCATGTCGACGTGCGCGTCGTTTGCGCAACGCACCGCGACGTCGAAACCATGGTGGAGTCGGGTGCATTTCGCGAGGATCTGATGTTCCGTATCAACGCCTTTGAGATCCATGTTCCCGCACTGCGAGAACGCATGGAGGATGTGCTCCCACTGGCTCGCCACCTCTACCTGCGTCACCGACCAGAACATGCCTCGCTGGAAAATGTATTCGCGCCCGAAACGGTAGACTTGTTCAAGCAGCATCTATGGCCAGGAAACGTGCGAGAGCTGGCCAACGTCGTCGAGCATGCAACGATCCTGTGCGACAAACCTCCGATCTTGCCGGAACACCTACCTCGCCATTTTGTCGACAAACGCACCAAGCGCGAACCCAAAGGAATCAACGCAATCGCCAACCCGCTGAGTCTGCGCGAACTGGAACTGCTTGCGGTGCAAGAAGCCATCCATCGGCATCAAGGCAACAAGCCGGCCGCTGCCGAAGAACTCGGCATCAGCCTCAAAACCCTCTACAACAAACTCAATCAAAGCGATCTGGCGAACAAGAAAGCGGCATGATCTGTTACGTGTTACGGGCCAAGTTGTGGTCGCAATGGCGGAATACTCCAAACGCCGGAGGTTTTCCCGGTGGGATCGCTATGTGTCGCGTTTCGCCAATCCAAATTCTGCTCGTCGAACCATGCCAAAATTTTTTCGAGGTATTCGATGTTGCCAGCAGTTCTGGCGGACGTGGTAATAAGGTTCTCCCCCTTATCTTGGAAGTTGAATTGCATTCGGCCTATCAGGCTTTTCATTCTCGGCGACGGTGCTTTGATATCGGCTCCATGCGTGAGGAGGGCGTAGGTGATTTGGTGTTGCCATTGCGACCAAGCGAAATCAATTTGCGAGCAGTCTCGCACGCGCGAATTAACGTCCGCACCGTGTTCGATAAGCAGCTCAGCATTTTTGGGTCGGTGTCTCTCAATCGTG
>JANODW010000489.1:0-3208 GCA_031412875.1 Pirellula sp.
AGCTTGCGTTTGCTCAACTTTGCCGTCCCGCCCGGTTCTGCAACGTATGGCAGATGCGCGTAAATGGGCAAGGGATAACCTAAGCTTTGCGCAATGAAGACTTGTCGCGGCGTATTTGGCAAATGCTCGACGGCGCGGACAACTTGCGTGATTTGAAAATCAAAATCATCCACCACACTCGCCAAATGATACAAACACGTCCCATCGCCACGTTGCACCACATGGTCTTGTTCATCAGCCCATTCGAACGAACAGTCTCCGCGCACCATGTCGTGAAACCGGCACTGGCCCGTGCGAGGCATCTTGAGCCGAACGACCGCTTGCCTCCCCTCCGATTCGTACTGTGCTTTTTTTTCTGCGGTATCCGCCATGAAACGACGGTCGTAGATGTAAGCCTTCCCGTCTTTCTTGGCCTGCTCCTTTTGAGCCTCCAGTTCGTCGGGACGCGCGTAGTCGACATAAGCGTGCCCGGACTCCAAAAGTTTGGCCGCCGCGGCCTGATAGCTTTCGGATCTTTGCGATTGAAAATAAGGAACGAATGGCCCCCCCACCTCGGGACCTTCGTCCCATGCCAGTCCAAGCCATTTGAAGCCGTCTAAGATCGGCTGCAGGGCCGCTTCAACATTGCGATTTTGGTCCGTATCGTCGATCCTCAACAAGAACTGCCCACCCGCTTGCTTTGCTAGCAGGTAGTTGAATAACGCCGTTCGAACGCCTCCAATATGAAGGTATCCAGTCGGGCTGGGTGCAAAACGAGTACGAATCGTCATCGGTTGTCGACTCAAAAAGGTGGTGAAAGGCTGGTTGGACCGAACTGCACGTCAGGGTAACATGAAGCCAGCGATTCGTCACGCGCCCTTGCTGATACACTAAGCTCCAAAAACCGTCGCTTTCTTATTTCATTAGCCCCCAAATCAGTCCCACCCAGTCATTAAAAGGAATGGTCATGATACGAAAAGCTCTCGCAGCGGTTTCGCTTTTGCTAGTCGGCCTTTGCCTCGGCTGGGCATTTCAAAGCATTGGTTTGGATCGCCATGCAAACGCCCAAGCTCAGCGGGAAGCGTTAACAAAAGGAGGGCAACAACCGACCAACGCCCCTTACACACCCACTCCACAATCTGGCGTTCAACCCGTTCCTCCCTTGAACTTGCCGGGACTCGGTGCCGCACCTGGAACCCATTCGATGCAACCCAACCCGTTCCAGCAATCCGTTCCCGCTTCGGGAGGTATGTTACCAGGCATTCAGTTTCCCGATGGTTTCATCGCAATGACCACCGAGGAAGCGATCAATGTGGCTGTGTATGAAAAAACCAATCGGAGCGTCGTCAACATCTCAACCAATTCGATTCGCCCAGAATCGCTTTTTGTCGTCACCGAAGTGGAGGGGAGCGGCAGCGGCAGCGTGATTGACCAGCAGGGCCATATTCTAACCAACTTCCACGTCATCGAAGGCGCAAAGCAAATCAGTGTCATGCTCTACAACACCGACTCTTTTCCCGCTGAAGTGGTCGGACAAGACCCCGACAACGATATCGCGATCCTTAAAATCCAAGCGCCGGATACCCTCCTATTTCCAGTCCCTTGGGGCGATTCATCCAACTTGAGGGTCGGACAACACATCATTGCCATCGGAAATCCATTCGGCTATGAACGGACCATGAGCACCGGAATCATCTCAAGCTTGAATCGCCAGATCCAACCCAACAAACAAAAGCGACCGGTCCGTTCGCTGATTCAAATCGATGCCGCACTCAACCAAGGCAACTCGGGCGGCCCACTGCTCAACTCACGCGGCGAACTGATCGGTATGAATATGGCGATCGCAACTCGCAGCGGAGACAGCGCCGGCGTCGGTTTCGCTATCCCGATCAACACCATCCGCCGAGTCGTCCCGCAACTGATCGCAACCGGCCGCGTTCAAAGGCCAACGATCGGCATCATGCAAGTTTTTGAAACCGATCGCGGTCTCCTGGTTGTCGTCCTAACCCCCAACGGACCAGCCGAGAAAGCTGGCATCAAGGGCTCCCGCATGGAACGGAAAAAAGTTCGACGTGGCGTCTTGGTTTTCGAACACGATGCCATCGACCATAGCCAGTCCGACTTGATCGTCGGAATCGACGGACAAAAAGTAAAACAATCCGACGATCTTTTGAGCGTCATCGAAACCAAAAAGTCTGGCGATCAAGTGGTCCTCAGCATTGTACGAGGAGGACAGATCCTCCAAGTGCCCGTCATCCTCGGCAGCAGCGAATGATTCCGCAAAAGCTCTTTCCAGGCGGATGGCAGGGAGTATCGCGATGCGAAATGACGTGCAAAATAAAATGTTTGAAGTCGACGACTATCGATGGCTAACCTCGCCAATCGCGCAGCGATACTGGTTGGAGCTAACTCAAATCCCCGAAGGCAACTCGGACTCTTTTTTAAAGAAACTCCGCTCCCTCTTGCCTGCCAACCAAGCTTCGATTTTGCGAGAACAGTACCAGCTTCAAACGCTTGCCAAACGGAAATTTCCGGACCCTTGGCTCTGGTTCTGGACGAAACAATTGCTCGAACAGTCTTCGGATCATGAATCTGCCGTCGAGGCCGCGATCGATTTCCCCGACCATGGCGAGGTGCTGGATCTATGCTGTGGCGCTGGGGCCGATTCCTTGGCGCTGGCCCAGCGAGGCCTCTCGGTCACCGCCCTCGACAAATGCCCCATCGCATGCGAGTTGACCCGCCATAATGCTTCGTCGCACGGAATCAAAATCCAAGTCGCGGTCCAATCCGCCGAAGAGACGCAAGCCGACAGCGACTGCTATGTCCACCTCGATCCAGACCGCCGTGCCGATGGAGTTCGCACCAGCAGCCTAGAGCGACTCTCGCCGAACTGGGATACGATTGTGCGGTTGCTCCATCAGTGCCGCGGGATGTCGCTCAAACTTGCTCCAGGAACGCGTGTCGACTGGCGTAGCGCGACGCTTCGGGCAGAACATCGGCCGCACGCCGTTCGCTTCCTGTCCCGCGATGGATCGGTTCGACAGCAGCGTTGGTATTGGAACCTCCCTCGCTGGCCCACCGATTCCATTACCGCCAGCATGCATTTGAACGAACCAGCCTGGCAACGAGCGGCAACGTTTGCTGCGACGCACGCAAACTCAACGATCGACGCCACTGCAGGAATGCCTTTTGCACCGCGCTCGCACCACTCCAAAGATTGGTTCCACGA
>JANODW010000490.1:0-2663 GCA_031412875.1 Pirellula sp.
CGATCCGTACCCAATATCTCATCCCAGCAGACGACTACCGAACCAACGCCAAGGCATAATGATCCATCCGGTCTGCTCGCTTAAAAGCACCCGGGTTCGATTTCTTACACAAAGATATGGAATGGGATGCCCTTCAACTACGGGATGCGACAAACCTCATTCAACGCGTCGTTCGCACAAACCTTACAGCCCGGGCGAAATTACACTACCATAGTAACTTTTCGCAAACCTTCTTTATCCCGCCCGACCCATTCCCCGACAAGAGCCTCGCATCTGCACATAGGCAAGCCGTAAATCATGCTTAGGAAGTGGACGGCGCAAGCCGTCCGGTTTTTTAGCGGAACGGCGCAAGCCGTCCGGTGCGAGCACTACAGCTGCCGCGACACCGGAGGGCTCGCGCCTTCCGCTAAGAACGAACTCCTTTCCCAGACGTGATTTCCTATGCCCAACCGCCAACCTATCAGCATTCGACACGACTTTAGTGCGGGTTTAGTTGTATTCCTCGTTGCGTTACCGTTGTGCTTAGGGGTGGCACTCGCGTCCGGTGCGCCCTTGATTTCAGGCATTGTTGCTGGAATCGTTGGCGGTATCGTCGTTGGAGCGATCAGCCGATCGCAGAGCAGCGTGAGCGGCCCCGCTGCGGGCCTGACAGCCATCGTCGCAGCCCAAATTCTGATTTTAAAAACGTTCGAGACTTTTTTGCTCGCCGTACTCATTGCCGGTGTGTTGCAACTCCTATTGGGAATGCTGAGAGCAGGAGCGTTGTCTGCCTTTTTTCCATCGAGTGTTATCAAAGGACTGCTCGCCGCGATCGGGGTGATCCTGATTCTCAAACAAATACCGCATATCCTCGGCCACGACTCCGATCCTGAAGGAGAAATGAGTTTTTCGCAGCCGGACAACGAGAATACCTTTTCGGAGATCGGGCGGATTTTTTTTGGCGAGATCCATCAGGGCGCGCTCTTGATCGGACTGCTTTCCCTGCTGATCCTCGTGCTCTGGGATAGTTTTAAATTCTTAAAGAAAAGCCCTGTGCCCGCTCCCTTGATCGTCGTCTTGCTGGGTATTGCAATCGCCGAATGGTTCTCTTGGTTGGGAGGTGCGTGGGCCATCGAAACGAGCCACTTGGTCGAAGTTCCTGTGGCTGAACGGTTTCAAGATTATCTCAGCTTTATTCGAATGCCCGACTGGTCCCAATGGAACAATTCCGCAGTCTATATGGCGGGGCTCACCATTGCGATCGTTGCCTCCCTTGAGACCCTCCTCAATCTGGAGGCGATCGACAAAATCGATCCGCTTCAACGTATTTCTCCGCCGGATCGCGAGCTTTTCGCACAAGGTATCGGGAACATACTTTGCGGCTTACTGGGCGGGATTCCCGTCACGTCGGTTATCGTTCGAAGCTCCGTCAATATCAACGCGGGTGGCCAAAGCCAATTGTCGACGATCTTCCATGGATGCCTGCTCTTGGTTTCCGTCCTTTTTCTTCCTACTTATTTGAATCATATCCCTCTTTCATGCCTAGCAGCCATTTTGTTGGCAACCGGCTTCAAACTGGCTAGCCCAAAGTTGATGAAGCAGATGTATCAACAAGGCTACCATCAATTTGTCCCGTTTATTGTCACCTTGGTGGCCATCGTGCTTACCGACTTGATGATCGGCGTTGGCATCGGTCTTGTTGTCAGCGTCGCGTTTATCCTGCAAAGCAACATTCGCAGGCCGGTCAAGCAGGTGATCGAAAATCATTTGAGCGGGCCGGTATTGCACATTCAGCTAGCCAATCAAGTGAGTTTTCTAAATCGAGTTGCTTTGGAAAATACGCTTAACAAGGCCCAGGCAGGCAGTCACGTGCTCTTGGACGCCGAAACGACCGACTACATCGATGCGGACATTCTGAGCCTTTTCCGCGACTTCATTGATAACACCGCGATCGCTCGACAAGTCAATGTGAGCACTCGCGGTTTTGAGCGTAAATTTGGCATCGAGGATAGAACCCTTTTTGTCGAATACACCACGCAGCAAATGCAGCAAAGCATGTCGCCGAAAGATGTCCTCAACGCACTGCAGGACGGCAACGAACGGTTTCGCATGGGCAATCACTTGATTCGAGATCTAGGCAAACAACTTTCTGGAACCTCCACGGGACAACATCCGTTGGCCATCGTTTTGAGTTGTATCGACTCTCGCTCGCCCGCTGAGATCATCTTTGATCTGGGCCTTGGAGAC
The DNA here is from genome assembly GCA_031412875.1 of Pirellula sp. GTDB lineage: Bacteria > Planctomycetota > Planctomycetia > Pirellulales > Pirellulaceae > JBKCUI01. The sequence continues at coordinate 2,227 of JANODW010000490.1, forward strand.
ATCTTCAACATTCGCATCGCAGGAAATGTTGTCCGTGCCAAGGTGCTTGGCAGCATTGAGTATGGCTGCGCCGTGGCAGGCGCCAAATTGATCGTGGTGATGGGACACACCCGCTGTGGAGCCGTGACCGCAGCGGTCGATTTGAAGTTTTCGGGAAAGGGTGTAAAAGAAGCGACCGGTTGCGACCACTTAGAAGTCATCGTCGACGAAATTCAAAAGTCTGTAGACGTTTCCGAAGCATCTCGATTTGCCTCCGCAGACGACCAGACAAAACGAACGATGGTCGACGAAGTTGCGAGGCGAAACGTACTCCAAGCCGTTCAGTTGATTCCGCACGAAAGCGCGACGATCCGTAAGTTAATCGAATCCGAACGGGTGGCAATCGTTGGCGCAATGTATGATGTCGTAACCGGCGAGATCCAATTCTTTAATGACCA
>JANODW010000491.1:0-2114 GCA_031412875.1 Pirellula sp.
CGAGCCGCGCGTGGCCGAGTACTTGAAAGCGGTTCGCCCCGCTCTCCGACGCATTCACATTGCGTCAGAGTACCCGCAACCCGTTTGGATACCACTGCAATTCAAAGGGTACAATACCACTCTCGAGCCGATTCAAATTTCAAGAGGTGCCGTGAATCTATTGGACTTGGATGCGGTGCATGCGCTTTACCATAAGGAGGGGGAGAGAGCGCTCAAGGATATCGTAGCAATGCGCTCGGTTGCGAATGCCTTTGCTTGGCCCATCAGTACGACCACCTATTCTATTTCAAATTCAAACCTTTCAGCTCAGCACGTGTGTATCGCCAGATCGCTTGCGATGGATGTTTGGAACGAAGCGCAAATAAATATTCTCGCCGAGCAAGTCGAGAAGCCCTTTGATCTATCGAGAATTGGCCAAGCACTTTCGGGCGACCTAGCACTGCTCAATGCATCGTTCGATAGTGACATCAGGTACTTTGATAGCGACCAAAACGAGAGCGTAAACTTTCGATTTCCAACCATGCCAAGCACTCGACTGACTGTACTAAATTCTTCTGATTTCTTTCTTGCTGGTGTGGATGGGGACTTCGATTCGCTGACCGAACGCGTCCGAATGGCAAGTTCAAAGCACGTGGCGAGCCTCAAATCATCACACCCGATTGATCTCTCCAACCTTTCTTCTATGTTCTTAAAATTAGCGGAGGCCTTGGAGAGGCTGGAGGACTATCGCCGTTTGATTCTCACGTCCATTTCTGTAAAACGCTTCCAGTTCAAACACCATCGTTGGCCAAACGATTTGGGTGAGCTGAGCGATTTTGGCTTAACCCCCAAAGACTGGTCCACCACCAAGAAGGAGCGGTTTGGTTACAGAGTGGACCAAGACCGAGTTTTCGTTTGGTCGCATGAACGGCTTGGACAAGCAAAAATATCGCAGGAACTCGCTGCGTGGGACGCATTGGGTTTGGATAAAGATGCGGGCGATTATGTATGTGTCCGGTAAAGCGAGCGGTAGGCTGAAACAAAGGACTACACCACGGCGACAACACGGGTCCCTGCGATATAGTCATGCAAGCATCGGCTCGATGCGGTAAAGATAAAGATCCAATCCAAGAATGCGAAGAAAGGGATCGCGTTAAAGGCGCATCGCAGCCAATTTCGCAATACGACACCTTGGACAAATCCGGGCAGCTTGCCGCTCTGACTGACGATTCGGATCATGAGAAGTTTCTTTCCGATCGTTTGTCCCGAAGTGCTGATGAGCACCCATTGCACGATGATTAACACCACTGGAATGATTCCCAACACCAGGAGGCCGATCAGGCTTGGGTCTGCCTCCGCTTGACCATTGCCCAGTGGGCTATCGATCAGTCCGCGAACTTCCAACCATTTCACAAATACCACACCCGTAATGATCGATGCGAACAGCAGAGCGTTGTCTATCAAGTTTGCAATAAATCGGGCCATCAAAGAGGCAGGTGGATAGCCCTGGAAATCCATTTGATTGAGTGGCACGAAAGACTCGCGCTTGGCAATTTCGATCAGTTCTTTTTCATTGTACTTTCGATTGAAATCGGTTGTCTTCCCTTTGTCGGACTCTCCAGGCGATAAGAGGTCCGGCATTTCTTCGAGCAGTGTCAAAGCGCGAGCGATGCGATCTGGCGTTGCCTCGGGCACGCTTAGTTTTTGGCCGCAGTTCCGACATTCTGACTCCGTGCCTACGGCCGCGCTGTCCGCACAATTGCTGACCCAGCAACGGGTGCATCGAAACTCAACGAAAACGGGGGAGAGTGTGGACATTTGTTCTGGGCGGGCAAGAGTTCGAACACGCCGCAGCATTTTCGCACAACCAATACGTGCCCGGCGGCAAACGGTAGGTCGAGTTCGATGTGGATTCCGATTCGAGAGCAACTTTCATGGACAAACATTGCAACGATTGGCAAAAAGCGTCCGTGGTTTCGGGTCGTAGCAGTTGTAGGGACGGGTAGCGGTCGTAGAGACGGGTGCAGATGCCGGGATAGCCCGCTGAGACAGCACACGATTCAGAACTGAAATTCGTCCGAGACGGAGTCGTAGACAGGGAGATATCGGTAGTAGACCTCAAGGGTTAGGCAAGC
>JANODW010000492.1:0-2515 GCA_031412875.1 Pirellula sp.
AGGTGATGGAAGTCTCCCGCACCAAGCTGCAACAGCTTGGGATCGACTGGTCGCTGGGCTTTGGTAACGATTTCGTGACTCAATCCGCCAGCGGGCTATTGGGAACCGGAACGACGCCATCCGCGCTGAGCGGCGGTACCGAGAATATGAAATTTGGAATCGTCGACAACGGTAACGCATTCTTCGGATTGCTGAAAATGTTGCGACAAAAGAACTTGGCCAAGGTCATGGCCGATCCAACCGTGGTCGCAATCGATGGACGCCCTGCTAGCTTCAACTCGGGCGGTGAATTCCCAATCTTGGTCCCCGCAGGCTTGGGTCAAGTCGGAGTTGAGTTTCGCGAGTTCGGAACACGACTCGATTTCGTTGCCAAAGTACGAGGCGATAGCCGCATTTGGCTGGAAGTACGACCAACCATCAGCGAAATCGATCCAGGCCGAAGCGTTGTCATCGCCGGTACGAGCATACCAGGCATTCGAAGCAGGTTTGTCGACACCGCTGTGGAACTCCGGGCCGGTCAAACGCTGGCCCTGGCGGGCTTGCTCCAGATCCGCACCGAGTCCGAGTCGATCGGATTGCCAGTCCTCTCAGACGTTCCGTACCTAGGCGCGCTCTTCCGGTCGAATAGAGAAGTGCAAAATGAAGTGGAATTATTGATCATGGTAACACCGAATTTCGCGGGAGCCATGGATGCGCACGAAGTGCCGGTGGGTGGTCCGGGCTACAACAGCACTAGCCCTCTCGAACAAGAGGTCTACAGCAAAGGCTACATCGAAGTCCCCCCGGGTTGCGCTCCCAACAATGCTTGCCCGCCCGGCGAAGGTCCACAGATTCTCTACAACAACGCTTACAACCCCAATGCGAACGCGAATGGAAGTGCGATGGCCAATCGCATGCAAAATGCACCCGCCCGTGCAGTCAATGGAAAACAAAATGTTTCAGAGCCCCAAATGAACACACAAATGAGTACACAAAGGAGTGGTACGCAAGTGAACGGTCCGGTAGGAACTGCTTCTCGCATGGGCCCCGCGCGCCGTTAGCAGATCGTAACCAGAGCGAACCGTTGCTCTTCATGTTCGAACTCCAGCAATGGACAAACGACGAAGACACAACAGCATAGCTCGCAGGATTCATGATGAAGCAACAGACAATGCTTGCACCGATTCTCTTAGATTGAATTGAACCTAAATGAGCAACGTACTTCGAACAGCCATTGTCGATCCGAACGACCAATCACGCGATAGCCTCAAGGCGATGCTACTGGGGATGGACATTGTATGGCTTGATGCCGAATGCTCCCGATACGAATTCTTCTCGGATGTTGTCGAGCAGTCCAAACCCGATGCTGCCGTGATCTCGCTGGACGGTGGACCCGATCGAGCATTGGTGTTAATGGAAAAGCTTCGTACCAGCTCGCCCGATTGCGTATTGATTGCGGTTTCCAAAAGCACAGACGGGCAATTGATCCTGAAGTCGATCCGCGCCGGTGCTAAAGAGTTCTTGCCTCTCCCGATCGATGTCCAAGAGTTGCACGTCGCGCTAGAGCGTGTCTTGCAATCCAAATACGGCAGCGGTTCGGATGGCCGCGCACGCGGTTGTCGAATGATTGCGGTTGCGGGCGCTACCGGCGGCGTTGGATGCACTTCAATCGCGGTCAATATAGGCTGCAATCTCGCTCGCAGGCCCGAAAATTCCGTCGCGCTGGTCGACTTGGATTTGGCTCTCGGCGATGCCGACGTCTTCCTCGATTCCATCCCCGACTATAGCCTCGTGGATGTGACTGAGAATGTAGCGAGACTAGACTTTCATTTGCTGCGCAAATCGTTGACGAAGCACTCGTCGGGCTTGTACCTGTTGCCAAGACCCGTCCAATTGCAAGATTTGGATTTGATCACGCCGGACAGTTGGAGAAAGGTATGCGGGCTCTTGAGAGCGTCGTTTTCGCATATCGTCATCGACGTCTCCAAGTCCTACTCTCAGGTTGACCTGACCGCGATGGAAATGTCGAACGAGATTGTGCTCATCGTTCAATTAGACCTTCCTTGCTTGCGTAACATGGTGCGGTTGCTGATGAGCCTGCAACAGATCGACAATATTCGCGACAAAGTTAAAGTGGTCGTCAATCGCGTAGGTCTGGAGAGCGGACAAATCAGTCTTAAGAAGGCACGAGAAACGATCGGTCGAGAAGTTTTCTTTCAAATCCCTAACGACTATCGCACGATGGTCGAAATGCGGAACAACGGGCAACCGCTCATCGAGCAAGCTCCCAAAGCGGCTATCACACTGGCCGTGCAGCAATTGACCGACTTGCTCGCCGGCGCCGAAGTAATCGGCGGCGACGAAGCTAACAAAGCTCCAGTGGACAAAGCCTCCACCAGCAATTGGAAAAACTTCTGGCCCGGCAAAGCCATCGCCAAAGCGATCACGAAATAAGGCGAGCGGCAGGCTGAAGCCTACCTGCCGTAGTTTGGGACCATTGTCCCGAACGAACAAACGGACGGGACAATGGTCCCAT
>JANODW010000493.1:0-2227 GCA_031412875.1 Pirellula sp.
GAATCGAATGCGATTCTTCGGAACATTATATGATTGCATATTCTAGGGGGTATTTGCACGAACTTCTTCACCATTGGCAAAGTGCGATTGATGACTATCTCCTTGCGTACCAATTGGACTCGACGCAAACTAGCGCTGGCAATTCTCTTGCCCGATTGCAGGCAGGCTGTCCAGATGAAAATCTGCGTGATGCCAGCAAGGCTATCGAAAACGCTACGAACATGTGTGTTCGAACGAACTGGGGTGATTGGATTTCGATCAGTGTATTGGGGGCTGCCTATTCCGAAGCTGGGCATTTTGTCAAAGCGATCATGTATGCGAAGATGGCATTGGAATTAGCGCCAAACGATCAGAAAGCAGAACGAATCCAACGCATCGCACAATTTCAAAAGCAACAACCTTTTCGCATTCCGGAAACGGATCCAACGACTGGACAACCATGCGTGAAAAACGCGACATAACCAAAGCCGGCACGCCAAGTGCTCGATCGTCCGCACTTGATCGGTGCATACGTTTACTAATCGCACTGGGTGAGAAGAGCCGAAGTCGTTAGGCCTAATTGCGTACACACGATGCCTGCAAAGCGACCCCGTGAGGCCCTCTTGTTCTTCGACTCCACCGACAACCGCCCATGATTGCAAACGGTTGTTGCGTAACCGTTGGGTTCATCCAGCGGGACGATCATTGACGGCTACAAAAACGGTTGCGTCGTTTCGCTCTCCATCGGTTTCATACCGGTGGGAGCAGCGTCTCATGCCGACCGACGCTGCTTCCACCGAGATAAACTCGGTGGAGAGCCAGCAACGGGATCAAGCCAAGGTAGCTGCCAATGGTTGCCTCCATCGGGGCCGGCCCGATGGAAGGCTTGGGACCGCTTGCGACGTTCCGCTACTGAAAACGCGTTAGTCAGGCTTCTTTTTGCGCTTGGAATCGGTGCTCGGCGGTGATTTCGGTTCTGAGGATTTGGCCGTCGAGGAATCGCTTGCAGCGGATGTCGATGCACTGCTCTCCGACTTGGTTTCACTGGTCTTCGATTCGGATTTGCTTTCGCTTTTGGAATCGGTCGATTTGCTTTCTGAAGACTTTGACTCCGATGCAGCCGATTTCTTGTACGATTCGCTTCGGTAATCGGTCTGGTAAAAACCGCTACCTTTGAAAACAACCGCACCACCTGTTCCTAGGAGCCGACGAAGTTTTTGCTTCTTGCAGCTTGGACACTTCTTTTCGGGATCCGCCATGATCGATTGATAAAGCTCGAACTTGTGGTTGCAGGCGTCGCATTCGTAGTCGTAGGTTGGCATAATGCTTTTGTCGTTCGCGTCTTAAGTTGCTGGACCAGTTGAGACGATGACCATGCTCGGGCGAATCACTCGATCGTACAGCATATAGCCGACGGAGGTTTCGTACATGACAACGCCTGCTGCAAACTCGGTGCTCGGCTGTTGCGAAATCGCTTGATGCTGATTGGGATCAAACGTCTGGCCGATGGAAACGATCGGCTTGCAGTTGTGTTTGCCCAGGACGGTGGCCAACTGGCTTTGAACCAGTTTCACACCGGACACCAAGCTATCGGTACTCCCGCTGGCGGTCGCAGCATCGGTTGCACGATTGAGATTGTCGACGACTTCGAGCAAGTCCCTCACAAAAGGGACCAACGCGTACTTGATCTGCTGTTCGGTGTCGCGAAGCAATCGCTTTCGAAAGTTTTCGAGTTCGGCTTGGGCTTTGAGTTCGCGATCGCGGAACTCGGCCACTTGCTGTTCTAGTAAGTCCACGATTTGCTCCGGAGATTCGGTGCCGATCGAGTCGTTTTCAAGCGACTCAAAAATCGAGTCGTTGGCCGCATTGGCATAGTTGTCGTCCCGCGAGGGTTCGTTGGTAGGTTCTGTAGACATCGTAAGGTTTTAGTTGAAGGTTAGTGAAGGAAACCGTCCTAGCTTTTTGACTTTGCCGCAGCGCTTTCCATTACATCGCCTTGGAAATACGCGACAATTCGATCCATAAACCCTTTGCGTTCCGGAGAGATTTCTTTTTCATCCAGTTCGGCGAGTTCCCGGAGCAATTCCTGTTGTCGTTTGTTTAGCTTCTTGGGCACTTCGATAATGGTTTCTACGAGCATGTCACCGCGCGCGCCTGTATGCGGGTCCGGCATTCCCAGTCCACGCAATCGAAACACCGTACCGCTTTGAGTGCCGGCCGCCAAATCGAGGGATTTCTTTCCATCCAA
>JANODW010000494.1:0-6736 GCA_031412875.1 Pirellula sp.
TCAGCGGTCAAAGAAAGAAGAAATTCCATGCGGGACATTTTGAAACACAGAGCAACAGAGATCACGGAGGCAACGTGTCGTCCGTTTTTCGTTGTGCCCTCCGTTTCTTTGTGTTTCAATCTTACGCTGCACCATTACGTCATCGCTGCATTGCAAGTCTCCATCCACCGATGAGATGGCCCCTTGCTATGCCTGGACCATCTTCCCGGCCTGATTGCAACGATCGGTAGGAGGGCTTGGGACGATTGGCCAGCGGCATGCGTTAGGTTGGGCCGACGCTCACTGTGACGCTGGTTCGGTCGGCCAACGCTTCGAATGCCGCTTGGACGGATTCCAGCGTGACTTGGCGGTAATGTTCCGACGACCCTTGAATGGTTTCGTACTTGCGGCGAATGGTCCAAGCGTTTCCGATCGAAAAAAGGCGATTGCTAGGCCGTTCGGAACCCAAGATCATGCCGGAGCAAATTTTGTTCTTTGCCAGTTCCAGTTCTAGCGCGGTAATTGGCTTCTCTTTTCCTTGCCCGAGGATCTCTTGAATGATTTCCCAATTCTCATCGTGTTGATCGGGCGCGCATGCAAGGAAGGTACAGAAAAGGCCGCATTCCTGAAACTCTTGCGTAAAAGTTGCTGCCGTCTCCGCCAACCCCGTATCGACCAATTCCCAGAATAGTCGGCTCCCCGAATCGTCGCCCAGGATCGTCCCCAAGATACGGGCGATGTACCGAGCATCATCGCAATAGCTCGGACCAGGCGAGTATTGCAGCGTGTACTGCTGTGTTGCAGGTGGATGCACCAAGGCCACTTGGTCATCGCCAAGCTTCGGGCTGAGCAACTGCCGCTGAGCTTGCGAGGGCTTCCATTGCTTGGTCATCGCTTCTGCGGAAGCGACCAGTTGGTCGAAGTCGACCGCTCCAGCGGCGACCAAGGTCAAGTTGTCCGGCGCGTACCGAGCTTGATGGTAAGCTCGCATGGCCTCGGGATCGAGTTCGCTGACCGTTTCTCGCGTTCCAAGGACGCGGCGGGACAGAGGATGATCGCGAAAATAAGCTTCCGCGGCTCGCTCCATCGCACCGTACGGGGGCTGATCGTCGTACATGGCGATCTCCTCCAAGATGACTTGTCGCTCGGTTTGGAAATCTTCGTCTCGCAGCGCGGGCCTCATCATGTCGCTCAGCAAGTCCAGTGCAGCATGCTGGAACTCAGGCAGAACGCTCATGTAATAAACCGTTTGCTCCTCGCTCGTATATGCGTTGGATTGCGATCCGAGATCGTCTAGCTCTTGATTGACGTCCTCCGCGGTTCTTCTCGCCGTTCCTTTGAACATCATGTGCTCCAGGAAATGGCTAACGCCGGCCATCTCGGGAGTTTCATCCCGCGAGCCGGTTTTGACAAAGTAACCGATCGAAAGGCTAAACGCTTCTGGGTTTACTTCCGCGATCACTTCCAAGCCATTGGAGAGCTTTTCGCTACGAAACTGCATCGGAGAACTCCAAGGGATCTGGCCCAATGGTCACCAAGGACCAACGCTCGGGTGGATGATTTTTATAATGGTTTAACAAGCTCTCGCAGGTCAACGCCTCGATGGTCCGCAACAGTTCCTGGCGCGAAGGGACCCGACCCAGGTAGGCCCAATCATGAGCCATCTGAGAGCTACGCGATGAGCTGCTTTCTTGTTCCATGACCAAGGACGTTCGCACCCGGGCCTTCAGACGCTTTAGCTCCGCGGGATCGATTCCTTTTTCCAGCGAACGAATCGTCTGCACCGTCACATCCAACGTTTCTTGGGCTCTGGGGGCCGTGGTTCCCGCATAACACAAAACGCTGCCGCAATTGTGCAACGAATGCGCCGACGCGGATACCGAATATACCAGCCCGCGTTTCTCTCGCACCTCGGCAAACAATCGCGAACTCATGCCATCGCTCAAAATACCGACCAGCCCACGCCCTTGATAGTATTCCGGGTCGTTGTAGGGCACTGCATCGTAGGCTAACGCGATATGCGTCTGCTGGCTGTCATGTTTGAGATGCGAATTGCCTGGAATCGAAACGACCTTGGAAGGCTCCTTGAATGCCGGACCTTTCCAGTTCCCAAACAAACGCTCCGCCATCACCAAGAACCGATGCCAATCAAAGTTGCCCGCCAAACTGATGATCGCTTTGTCCGGATTGAAATGCTTTCGGTGGAACTCCTTGCAGTCGTCCAACGTCGCGTCTGTCAGGCCCGATTCGCTCCCGAGAGAGGAGCGTCCAAACACGTCACCGAATCGAAGCCGCTTCAGTTCTTTGAAGCACTTCTGAGCAGGATCGTCATCGATCGATGCCAATTCCAACAAGCCCGATTGCCTGGCTTCCTCCAGCTCGTCGTCCGGGAAATGCGGTTCGAGCACGATCGCGGCTGCAACCTCAAGCGTTGGCTCCAAGACTCGCGACATGGCGGCCATGCTCATAGAGGTATGAAAGGTCGTCACGTTGCTAGATCGATCGACCCCCAGGAAATCTAGCCGCTCGACAATGTCTCGACTGCTGTACTCGCCCGCCCCACGTTGGCACATTTCCAACGTTAAGCCAGCAAGTCCTAAACGATCGCTTGGTTCATTTTGCGTGCCAGCCGGCAAAAGGAGCGAAAAAGCCACCGATTCCAACCACGGCATGGGCTCGCCAAGCACGACCATCCCGTTGGACAAACGATGTTCAAAGACTTTTTGCTGCATTCCACTTCCGGCGATTGTGTCAGGTCAATTCTAGGGGACAGATTCTGCACAGAGTATATCAGTTAATCCCCGTGGGATAAGCTTCAAGCTTGTCGTTTTTTAGGGGCCGGACGAAGGTGCGTCCAATTCGTAGCAAGCGATTTCCTCAGCGCTGCGGCAGTAGATCCGGTTTTTAGCCAAAATGGGATGGTTCCAGGTCTTTCCCTGGATTCCAGGCCAACTCTTCAGCAGATTGGGTTCCTTGGGACTGACTCGTATGAGGCTCAACTCTCCCGTCTCGCTCAAAACCAAAACGCTGTGCTGTGCTGGCAATGCAATAAGCTGCCCGCTGCCAAACCGGAACTTCTTCCAAAGCATCTCGCCCGATGTCGAGTCGACGCAGGTCAGCAGCCCTTTGGTCAAACCCAAGATCATGGAATCGACCACCACCACATCATTGAAGTCCGGTCGGAGTCGAGTGCTCGACCATTTTTTGGACGCTTCCCAAGTATTGTCGGTATGTTTGATTTCCACCAAAGAAGTGCCATCCCCTTCGCCGCTTGCAATCAGCAACTGGTCCTTGGCAAAACGGACCGGCTGCAACATTGTGTTCCCGGTCCCTCCGGTTTTGATCCGCCAACGCTCTTTCCCATCCTTGATCGAGCGGCCCACGGTGTCCGACCCCACGGAAAGTATCACTTGTTGTTCGTTGCAAAGTTCCGCCAACAGAGGAGAGCTATACGTTTCCCCTTGGCCCATCGCTGCCCATTTGATTTTTCCTGTTTTTGCGTCGTAACAAATACAATCCTTGGAATTGACCGACATACCACCACCGAGCAAGTAGCACCTGTCATCTCGCAGCATAGGTGAAGTGGAAAAACCCCACATGGCGATCGGCGTGGAGCAGTCCTCGCTCAAGTTCCGCTTCCAAATCAGTTCGCCATCGGTCGCATTCAAGCAGGTGACGATACCTGTACCACCGACCGAATAAATTTTGCCATCGTAGAAAGTCGGCGTGCTACGCGGACCTGTACCGGAAGCTTGCGTCGTATCCTCATACCGCGCTTCGTAGGTGTGCGACCAAACCTCCGCGCCCGTGGCCGCTTCCAAACACACGACTGCTTCCATCGGACCGCGTTGCTCCTGCGTGAACAGCAATCCATCCACCACGATCATGCTCGACCAAGCAAAGCCGACGGGCTGTTTCCAAAGCAGCTTGGCATTCGTTTTTTCGGACAATTCAATGCCCGCGTCATCCGCCCTGCCATCGCTGTCGGTCCCGCGAAAGCGTGGCCAGTCTCCCGGTTTCAATTCAATAGAACTTAGCTCCTGTTTTAACTTACTCGTTTCCTTGCGAGATTCCTTGAGCTTCAATGCTGCTCTTTGTTCGGCATCGGGTTGCCATCGCCATCGGAGTTCCGGCGCGAAACTCGCCATCATTCCATCGGTCCCAGCCAGCAACCAGAGCAACAATGGGATAAGCCATGACGCGTAAGCCATCCACTTGCGAGTTCCCCACGGGGCATTACGCGTCGACAACAGCGTGAGGGCCAAGATGGTGGCCGCGATAGGGGTACCGAAAAGGAGGACCATGATCCCCAGCGACTTGTCCTGCATTGCAAAGACCACAACCAATCCCGCCAGCCCGAGGGTTAAAAACAACAAGCGATCGGTCCAGGGAGCTCGTGATCCAAACAAAACCCATAAGCCCAGCAACAGCACATGAATCGCAGCCCCGATCGCGAGCGTTAAGAATCGCACGGAGTCATCCAGCCCGAGCAGCGTCGGGACAATCATGCAAGCCAGCCCCGTCAGTGCGAAAAAAACTTGAGGCCAGATGTGGATGGAGCGATTGGGAAGGGGACCGGAGGGAGCTAAATTTTCAGAAGGATTTTGCATAGCCAAACAGGGTTTCTACTCAGTTGTTCTTTAAATCGACGACGACAGATTGTTTTCCATTCTCAGAGCGATCGCCGGCTCATGTCGCAAAGGGACGCAACCGCGACAGCACTTGATCGTGAACCCGCCCATTGCTGCCGACGCAATGGCTTACACGGATATCGTATTCGCCTGACCAAGTCGAAAATTTGCCTCCCGCTTCTTGAATCACCGGGGCAACGGCCGCAACGTCCCAAGGGTTCACGATCGGGTCTACCATGACCTCGGCCCGCCCTGTGGCAACCAATAAATAACCGTAGCCATCTCCCCAGGTTCGCGAGACATAAGCCAACCCCTCGAGCTCGCGATAAGCCGAATCCGCATTGCGACGCTCGAAATTGTCCACTTGAGAAGTAACCATCAACCCGTCCTCAAGCCGACTCTGTTTGGAGACAAACGTCTGAACAAGTTGATTCCCCGAAGATTGCGAACCGGCCTGCCCATACCACGCTCCCAAGCCCTTGGCTGCAATGATTAACTCGCCCAGAGCGGGAATGGCGATGACGCCGATCGTTGGCTCCCCTCGGACGGTCATCGCGACCAGAGTAGAGTAAAGCGGAACGCCCGAGATGAAGCTCTTGGTCCCGTCGATAGGGTCGATGATCCATTCGAATTCGGATTGCCCAGCGACGCTCCCAAACTCTTCCCCCAAGATCGCATCGTTTGGAAAAGCTTTCTCCACCATGGATCGAATCAACTGCTCCGTTTGCTTGTCGGCAAGCGTCACAGGCGATCGATCGCTTTTTCTCTCCACTTGAAAATCGCTCGTCCGGAAAAATTTCAAAGTCTCCCGGCTCGCGGCAACAGCCAAGGATAGGGCAAAAGCAACACGGCCATCCATCGCTTGAACAAGCGTTGGCGGGAGCTCAAAATCTGGAAATGTCATGGACGAAATGAAAGAGGGAAAACGAAGGATGGAAGATGAAGATACAATGCAGAAAACGAAAGGTAAAGCGAAAAGGTCACTCTCGGCAAGAGTGACCTACTGCGACCCAAGAAAACCAACATCGCCCTAACGCGACTAGCGGGGGAACACCAACTCTACTTTGAGTTCGACTTCGTCATCGACTTTTCCTTTGCCATAGACCATGCCCCATTTGGTTCGGTCGATTTTGAAATCGCCTGTCAGCTTGAGCATCTTTTCGTCGACTTCACTCTTAGTCGGAATCTTCACTTCGACGGTTTTGTCCAACATCGTCAGCTTGCCGGTGATCGTCGCGCTGTTTTCGCTGACTTCTACTTTGGTCGACTCAAACTTGATGGTCGGGTACTTCTTAACATCGAAGAAATCAGGGTTCTTCAGGTGGGTGGTCAGCATATCGTTGTCGGACCAGAGACTGTCGGTTTTGATCTCGATGGTGAGGGTGCTTTTGTCCGGAGTTTGCATGTCCACTTTGGCTTCCGCTGTGAAATCCTTGAATCCACCTGCATGCTTGCCGTCAGGTTTCTTGCCAACAAAACCGATCTTGGATTTTTCCTTGTCGACCTTGAGTGTTTGGCCAAAAACGGGAACTGCACAAGCAACCATCAAAGAAAGCGACAGGAACATTTTTCGAATCATCTTCTAACCCTCAAAGTAAAACAGGTAACGTAATCACGGGTACAAACGTCGTTGGTGACTGCAAAATTACGGGGGGTCCGTTGGATTTGCTGTCGCCAACACCTAACGTCCATCCCGGACTTCGACCAGAGTATACCATTAGTGGGTACACCCAAAATCGGGCTGCCATGAGACAGTATACCAAGAGGAAATAGAACTGGAGATAGGTTGGAGCGGCAGTCTGAAACATACCAACCGTAGTTTGGGACCATTGTCCCGAACGAAGAATCGTGTGCCGAAGGATGAAACGGACGGGACGATGGTCCCATCCTACTGGCCCGAACGAAGAAACGGACGGGACAATGGTCCCATCCTACGGGAGTGGGGATGGGACAGAACGCGGCAAGCGGCGGGCGACGCGCAACGAAAACAGGCCGGGAAAAATTCCCGGCCTGTCTTGAATAGCTTTATTGGAAAGCAAGCTTTCGACTAAGCACCTGCGGCTGCCGTGGGTTCGGTCGCTTCGGATTGGTCTCGCACTTCGCCTTTGAAATCCAAACGCGTGATC
>JANODW010000495.1:0-3561 GCA_031412875.1 Pirellula sp.
TCGTCGTCGAGGACATCGATCGTCGTTGTCACCGGTGCAAAATTGGTGGCGGTCGCGGTGAGCGTTACGCGTTGTGTTCGGTCGGGGATGGTGTCGTCAACCGCGGTGAGCGGGAACGTCGCAGACAACTGCCCGACAGGAATGGTGACCAGAACGGGATTGGCAGCGCCCAGAGTCAATTCGGTCGTATCGCTGTTCAGAATGGAAACCACCAACGCAGAGGTTGTCACTCCATTTCGCGTAACGGTTCCAGTAGCCGTTCCGCCGTTCTCGCTCATGCTCGTTTTGTCGATGCCGAGTGTCAGGAACGGAATATCCAGATTCCAGGCAGTCGGGCTGCTTATTCCCGTGAATACTTCGCCGGTTACGGTCCCGCTCACTTTGATATTATCGAGCGCCCACCACCAATCGTTTTGGCCAACCGTGCCCCATCGCACTTCCATCGTGGTGGCCCCTGCTGGATTCTGAATGCTCCTAAAGGGCGCATTTCCTTTCCCGCCAGTGCTCACTCCGGTGTTGATGCCGGAGGTCAACTTTTCGTTGAAGTTCACCGAATTGATCGTAGCACTGGGTGCATCGTTGCTTGTATTGGAGGGATCGAGGGTTAGGATATTTGTCCAGGCGCCCCCATCGAAGCGAACATCCAGGGTTCCGATTTGGGAATCCTCTGGCCGGAAACTGGAGTCGAATTCCAATACGACCGAATTGGCCGCGACCCCGGTCAACCGGATCGGCCTCGAAACAAACTTGCTGTTAAATGCCCCACCGTTCGCGGCATCGTCAAATTGGTCAGGATCGCTGACGGCCACTTTACCAATACCCTTGGTGAATGCGTCGCGGGCTTGTCCGGCCTCTCGCACCCAAGAGTTCTTATCCATGAAACTCCAGCCTCGGTAGGGCGCTTGGCCACCCGTTGCCAACAAGGAGTTATCAACCGCGTAGTTCAATGGCGGAGTCAGTGTATAGTCCGTTCCATCGCCACCGGTGACAGGAGCAGGAAACGGAATCAATGGCAGGAATTCAAAGTCCTGAGTCAACAACGTTGCGCCTGTCGTAGCCACCGCCGTGGTGTCGAGGAAAGTGCCGCTATCGATGTAGACGGTGTAGGCGGTAGCAGCCAGCAAATCGGTTGGCGGATTGACCGTGACGACGTTGCCCGCAATGGTTACCGCAGCCGAGTTGACGTCCACGGCCACACCCAACGATCCGGTCGTGTTCTGTACGATGTGAATGTTGCCTTGACCTTTGACCACGGGCTTATTGAAAGTGATGGTCAGATTGGTATCCACCGCCCAATCATTGGCGCCGTCGACTGGAGTGACACTTACAATATCCACGGCCATCAAATTGCGTGGTTCAAGTTGTTCGAGAAATCGGCGGCGCGCAGATCGTTTCTTCTGAAATCGTTTTCGTTGACGCAAACGAACAAGACTGCTAAGCGATTGGGCGAGAGAGGTGAACGCGGCATGGCTTTTACGGAAGGGCATCTTCGAACTCCAAATAGGTGAGAACGTCTAGGCAAATAAAATCATTGATAAGGAACGGAAGGTCTTCGTATTCTCCGGACGAGCAGCGGTATGCCTATCCGTGTTTGACGAAGATACGATGAAGTAATAGTGAAGGTTGGTCATGGCTTGATTCATCCTGCATGCAACGCGGACAACGCGCCTTCTTTTAAGAACGCTTTGGCATTGAACGCAATCACGACGCGGTCTGTTTGGCCGCGATAGGGAAGCCCACTGTGCATCAGGTACGACGGGAACAACAAAAGCATTCCGTTTTCCAACGGAGGATCAATCGTGGCAGAGAGGTACTTGTTTCCATAGTCCCGATAGCTCCCACCCAAGGTGAGCGGGCAATAGAAACGGCTGCCACCATTGGGTGCCGAACGTCCAGTGCGCTGGCCGCTCGTCCCCAATTCCAAATAAAATATCCCACACCACGAGCAACCGTCGTGGACGTGGGCATCATGAAAACCGCCCTCATTGGTAATGTGATACCAACTGTCCGCGAATTCAATTTGGACATCTTGCGGCTTTGCTTCTTGATCATTCGCGATGCAGACAGCCAAGGCCAATGTGCTTGCAATGAACTTCACCAATCGTTGAAGACTGGTATTCTGATTCAAGAACAAATCGAAATGGCTCTCGTACAATCCATGAGAAGACTTTGCCCCGATGGCGACTCCGCTCTCAATCGTTTGCTCTTGCTCCGCTTTCAGTTGCGTCAAGAATGCAATGATGCTCGGCGCCTCTTGGGCATGCAGACTCCATCGACGATGAAAGAACATGGTTGGCCAAACCTGTGTTCCCGTTAAGTCGTAGTCGGAGTTTCCGGTCATCACTGGGCCTAAATCGCGTCACGAGTTTGACGGTTATGTGGGTTGGATGGAATCATTCAGGCAAGCGGATGCAATATTCGTCCCTAAATTTCGACGTTTGCCTTGACAGAACGATTGTAGCTAAAACGTGCGCAGAATGTTGCGCCGAAATCCAGAAGGAAGCCTAAATTTTTTGGCAGAAAAACGAAATCGGACGCATTGCGGTGGTTGCAGGCTTCGCTGACGATAGACTCAACGTTACTCCCATTTCGCTGCCATTCAAAACACTTCGCGGTTCCCTCCTTTCGATGACCGACTCCAACGCTCCGACGATCAGCCACCAAATTTCGATGGCGTTCCCTACCTTGATTGGGCGATTTCAGATTTCCAACGCGGAATCGACCAACGCGTCCTTGCGAACCTTGCTTTTGGAACGGGAAACGAGCCATCCCTCGACGGACTATGCCAACGTGGGTGGCTGGCATTCGAGCGCCGATTTGCTTGAGTGGCCCGCTCCCTGCGTGGAGCCGTTGAGGGCTTGGATTTCCGAGTCGCTCAGCCGGATGGTGCAGGCCACCGGGCAATTGCCCGAAGTGGCCGGCAGAGCGGCCCCGCCGCGCGGGGGATTTCGTGTGTCCGCTTGGGGAAACATCAGTCGCCGAGGGAACTACCATCGCATGCACAACCACCCCAACAGCGCTTGGTCGGGCTGTTATTACGTCACCGGAGTTCCCCCCAGCAACACGCTCAGCGGCGTGCTGGAACTGTACGACCCTCGCCCCTTCACCGAAATGGTAGACGTGCCCGGGTCCCCCTACGGTCAACGGGTCCATGTTCGGCCGGCACCTGGATTATTGGTCCTGTTTCCAAGCTGGCTGTATCACTTTGTCCATCCATGCGACTCCGACACAGAACGTATCTCGATCGCGTTCAACGCCGCGTGGCGTCCCGCTTGAAATGAACATACCGAAGACCCTTGGCGAAGCGCTGGCCCAATCGCCGCTCTTGTTTCCGCTCCAATTCGATCCCACTGGCAACATCGTCCAAGTGGTGCGTCTCTTGGAATCCGACTACGCGTCGGCCAGCTTCTTGGATAACCGGATGTTGGGGAATGGGACTCAAACCGCTGCGGTGCCTTGGTCCGATCTGAACGAAGCAGCAACCGGTCTGCCCAAGCGATGCCATTTTATTTTTCATATCTCCCACGCAGGCTCCACGCTCCTGTCGCGATTGATGGGTGC
>JANODW010000496.1:0-4571 GCA_031412875.1 Pirellula sp.
CCTCGCAATTGGTCGCTCAATCCCAGCCTCGACCTGCCGGCCGAAACGGTTTCGCTGAGCGATTTGAATCCCTGTGCCAACGCCAACATCATGAGCAATGTCAATGTCGTTGCGATCATGACTTCGATCAGGGTCAAGCCAGCGCGATGCCGGGCGAATCGTTTGCAATGCGTTTTGAAGTGTCTCATCGGAATAGTTTTCTCTATCGGAGGTAGTACAGACAAGACTAATCAAGCTTACGTTGGAAAAGGATCGTTCGATCGGTATTGAGATTCTCGCCGGGCTTGAAACCCACAGGAATCGAACGGTCGATGATGTAGAACGTACGCTCGCGTTTGGGCTCGCCCCGATCGTCCGTGTACTCATTGCCAAAACCGGTGATCGGATCGTATTCGTACAAGCTGACCGTAACCCACACGGCAAAGACATTCGACTGGTTCGTTACCAAGTTCGGCAATCGCATGTTGCGCTGATACTGCGCAAAGGCGGTCGCCTCGGTCGTGGACGAGAACATAGGCGTTTCATTGTTGTAGTTGTCGGTCACCGCTTTGGTAATTGGGACGACGGGGTTGCTGTAAATGCCGCTGGTCGTTGGGGCCAATGACCGTGCTAACGTCGTCTCCACGTTGACCTTGCCTCGCATCTTTTGTCGGGCTTCGTCGTCCTCCACATGGGGAATCAGATTGGCTGACGATGCAGGCCGAAAGGCGCCCGCAAACTGCGTGGGATACCGTGCGTCCATCGGCGGCGCAGGAATCGTCGAACCGGCGAAGAACATCGAATTCCAAACAGGAACCGCAGGCAGTGCAAACCCTCGCCGAGCATTCATAAAGGCTGCTTGAAGCGGATTGTTCGGCAAACCTCTAAAACTGACCGGCAAAAAGTTCTCTTCGATCGCTTTGAGTGCCGCTACGTTCCCGCTACTATCCTCCGTCATCGTATTGATGTTCACCTTGCCCGCTGCGACGTAGCTTGGGAACGTGTTGAACGGAGGTACCAAACCAGGGCCTCGGACCGTGATGGGTGTGTTTAGCCCGTAGTAGTTCGCTGGAATAGATGAATTGAGGAATCGCAATGCAACCAAGTCGTTGTTAGTCGCAGCCGTAGACATCATGCTCGCAATTGCGTTGGGTTGCACAACGCGAGCGGCGTCTGCAAACGGCGGCGGTGTCTCGACCAATTCCAATAGCAGGTGCATATCCCGTTCAATCTTGGGACCCGCTGGTGGCGGACTGCTCAAATTCGAGCTCGGGTTCAACCAGAAAGATCTTCCTGCAGCCCCTTCTTCGGTATTCAACGGATTGCACGCCAAGAAACTCGGCAGGTATTCAAATGGTTTTCTACCGACCGTGTTGAATGTGGAGTGGTAGTAGCCGAACTGACCAGGCCCTGTAAACGGAACCAACATCAACTCATGGGGACTCGAAAAGGGCCGATTGAGCCACGCTAGATTGGTAATGTTGCGAGGGGCTCCGATATACGGCGCAGCCACGGGTTGCGACGCATCGGTTAACGAAGTCGGAGGACCAAATCCATCCAGCAAACCCGCATTGGCGCCTGTCATATCGGCCATTTGTGCAGCCGTCAAACGAGGTCCCCCTTTGAGTGGAAATCCTGCGTTCACGTACCCTAGGGTCGTGCCGCTGTTCCCTAGATTGGCAGTCGTCCAGTTCGGTAGCTTGGTGCGGTATCCGAGTTGGTGTTTGAAGTAGGACTTGTATCTCGCGTCGGAAGGAACGCTTGCCGGATCGTCCTGGGGCAGCGATGGCTCCAACGGAGCAGTCGAGGGCGAATGGTAACTCAAACCGGCAACCCCGTTTCCAAGCATGGTTTTCCCATCTTTGTAGCGAGCTTGAAAACGATTCCGAATTCTGCTGGCTGCATCGTCGGGATTGTTTTTGTTGACCCTCGGATCGAAGGGAGCTTCGCCATTGAAAATGGTTACGTCGACCGCCATCCAATCCACCGTAATGTATGGATTGCTTTCGGGATCGTATGCAAAGTCAGGATCCGCCAACCTCTGCAAGTAAACGGCCCGCACCGTTTCGTAAGTTCCAAGCGGACTTTCGTCGGCAGCCGCAAACTTCTGTATCTCGGTGTTCAACCGACTGCCTGCCGTCGCTTTGTCATCAAACGGATTATTGGGCAAACGGCCTGCTGGCGGTGGAGTCACCGAGGTATCGAACCAACTATCGGGTGGAAGCGCATTGAATCCGGGATCGGTGGAATTGATTTTTCGATCCGGCGCGTTGGTGGGAGCCCACAATGGACTTCCCCCTGTACCCGTTGCGATCGGGTTGGGGAGACTTGCGTTGATGCCGACTCCCTGAGGAAACGCAGCAGCCCAGTTCGGATCGCTGGGCGGCTCAGCCGCGCAAGCGATACCTAACGGAGCCTTGCTCATCGATCGCCACGGATCATTGGCGATAACGCCATTGAGCAAATGGGTCGTCACCGTCTGACCCGATAACGAAATCTTCTGAAAGGATGGAGAGTAAGTCGGTTTCGGTTTGGAGGATAGATCGGCTCTCTCGAGCGTGTTGCCCCAACTGCTATAAGGTGGGTTCGGGCTATTGGACGACGAACCGATCTCCGTTTCCATACGCGGTCCTACGACCATGTAAGCGCCGCCTGGCAAATAAGCTGGCGAGGCGTTGGTAGAGGAGCGATTGTAATAAACGGTTCGCCTTTGTTCAGCGACAGGGATCGCCGTCCCCCCAATTCTCTTGAGGTCAGGTATCTCCTGAGTTGCGGTCGGTGCCGTTCTGCTAAACCAAACAAAGCGATCAAATTCGGTGGCCGTCTTCGATGCGTCCGACACATCGTATCGCAATCCTGAACCGGAAACGTCATCTGGATCGCCTGTTGCTGCTGGCCAAGTGGCTCCACCGATGACGGCACTGGACTGATGCGTGGTCGTTGCAAGGTTCGCGGGCGTATCTACCAAGCTCTTTACTTTTGCCGAATTGGTTGCATCGCAATCCGAGATCGCCAATCGCCATACGGGCTGGCTCCCCCACTTGCTGCCTGTCGCCGTCGTATTCGCCGGCGCCATTCGTTCCAAGTCTAGCTTGCCTCGACCCGCGTCGTTGGGATCGCGAACATACAGACCCTCGCGAGGATGAGCGCCCACACCTGGCAACGTAATCTCATTGGGCATAGCCGGTCCGCTCCCACCGTTGGTCGTTCGCGGGTTGTAAAGCTCAACAAAAAGCGATGCCAAGGGGAAACGGTATTGGTCGTAGTTTTGATCCTTGTTGCTATCGCTCGGATCAAACAATGAGGGAGTTGCCGTGGCCTCCAAATCCGTGTCCCGAACTCGCTTGTCGTGCAATCCCAGCGTCTCAGTGATCAATAGCTCCGGCATTTCCATCCCCCACACGACGCCGACGAAATCTTTGTTCACTGCCTGATCCAAATGGTCCGGCGCCCAATACGCCTCTCGGTATGGCAGGCCACCAATCGCGTCGGTTCCAAACGGGAGAATGTCGTACTCAAAGCGTGTCATGCCCACATCGGAGTCGCGGAAATCAATCACGTTGACCGCCCATTGTGCCAATGCAGCCGCACGGATTTGGATGTTGGCAAGATTCCATGGTACGGGCGCTTCGGAGGCTGGATTCATCCCAGCAAATCGAAAGTCCCGGGGCACCATCAACTGAGCCAAACAATACAAATTCCTTGCCAAGATCTGCCTTGAGCCAAACGCTCTCCGCGAACCCAAGCCGCTTCCCGACATCGTTGTCTGCATCTCTCGGAAATAAACTCCCGTGGCAGGAACCGAAGCCCCTCCCTGCGATGAAAATTGCTCTTGCTGGATCGGGATGCTGTCGAGCTCTTCCGGATCATCGATTTGCCCATCCCCATTTTGTTCCGGGAATCCATCTGCAACATCATCGAACCCATTTCCAAAGGGCCGATTCAAATCCATCCGCAACCCCTTTGCAAAGTCGGTCGAGAACAACTCTTCGATCGCCCGCTGGGTTAACTGAGGAGAGGTAGTCGACGGACGGTATCGCTGCAGGTGGACCATCTGAATCCAACGTTGCAAGCTGCTTGCTTGAAAATCGATGACCGACGCGTTGGGGACATCCGCATTGGTTGTCTTCAACGCGGCGATAAGATTCGGATACCGCAACTCGGCACTGCGCGTGGTGATCAAACGATTGATCGCAATCCTATCGAAGTACCCCGGCGTTTGCTCAATCCACTTCTTCAGCCGTCCGGGCAATGCGCTCGAATCTCCTTCGAAACGCAACAAGATCGCAGCCAGTTCGGTCAAGCCAAACGGATCGTCTGCAGTGCTCTTCTCCAAAGCGTTCGCTTCGTACGGATCGTCATTTATTTCCGATACGAAGTTAGTCGCTGCAAATGCATACACATCCGCGTCGGGACTAATCTGATTGATGAGTGCCAAGTTTCCATTGCGATCCACCTCGGCGGCCACGCTGCCTCGACGGCCTGACGGGGTTGTCACGATCGATGGGTCGTGGATCTCCCTTTCAAAAAACTGACTGAAGTTGTCGTTCTCGGTAAAGGAGGAATTGAGAAACCTTCGGCCCGGCACGCGA
>JANODW010000497.1:0-8498 GCA_031412875.1 Pirellula sp.
AGGGATAACCCCAGCAGAATCAAATTCGCGGTATTGAACAGCAAATGCACTGCAATAATGGGCAAAATGCTTTGACGATGTTGGTAGACCCTCCCCAGGACAATTCCAAAAACAACCAGCGACACCCAGCTCACTCCATAACTAAAGTGCGCCAACCCGAACAGCGTACCGCTGACCAGCGTAGGCCACCAAGGAGCTTGGTAACGGGTTGGCAAGCCAGGCTCCGTTGGATTGGCACCCAATGCCTGCGGAGCGCTCTCGCCCTCTTCTTGCCCAATGGCTTGTGAGGTGATGGGCTCGGCAGCCCCATACATGAACGCATGGATTTTATTTTTCCCAAAATGGATGGACTCGAACCATCCAATCAACAAAACCCGAAAGCCGAACTCTTCCGAAATAGGGGCTACAATCGATGCCTGCCAGAACGCGATACCGAGCAACCAAGGATACTGTTTAATCATCTCTTGAACCGGGTGTTCATAGGGAGTCTGCGTCACTTTTTGGAGCAACGCATTGATGACCAGGATGAAGGGCGTCATCATCAAAAAACACTGGAAACCAGCTCGCAAATCACCCTTCCACTGATCGGTTCGCCAGCCTAGTTTTTTCATGGAACAGCCGGTTCTCCCAGCCACAAAAAACGTCACTAACCCCACGCACAGCAACTGAGCTGTCATGGCAAACCCACTAAAGATAAATTGGCTTTGTGAGAAGCCCGCGGGCTGGGGAGACGGGCTCTTGGAAGGAGGTTCCGGCAATGGATCCGAAGGCAATGGATCCGAAGGCAATGCGGTAGCAACCGTTGGATCCTCAGTGGGTTGGTTCGAATCGGGCAGGGAGGATGGCGGGTTGGTTTGCGCGGCGGTCCTTTCGACACGAAGCCCCGACGCGCGCCAACTCATGGCAGCCAAAGAAAACAGAAGCCCCAACACCAAAAGAGTGACCAACAAATCGATCAGGCCCACGGTCGCTTGCGGAGACGTGGCCACACGGTCTGCTTTCGAGCCGTTCAAATAACCGGCTATGCATTTCGACCATGCGATCAACGATCCGCCCAGGACTGCGAACATCAGCGCGCTGGTTAAGCCTAGTGCCAATGCTTGAAACGGAGTCAATATCATTTAGAGTTTTTCACTTGGGATTCTTCAGTACCAGCACGACGTATTCCGCTCCCGACAGAACCGTCAGCACTATGGCAAGCCAAACGAGACCTATACTCGACACATGGAGCCAACCGGGAGGGGTGGTGTACTGCAGTTCGATCAGGACCGAAACCACCGCGCCGCACTGGGCAACCATCTTCCACTTGCCCAATTGCTTTGCGGAAAAATCCCCCCCTTGGCCCTCGATCATTCCTCGCAAGCTGGTCACCAATAGTTCACGGCCCACGACCAGGGTGGCCATCCAAGGAGCGATGGCGGAGTTGGGAACAGCGCATAGGGCGATCATGGCTCCACTGATAATGATCTTGTCCACGAACGGGTCCAGGATCCGACCGAGTTTGGTCACTTGATGAAAACGGCGGGCCCACCATCCATCGATCCAGTCCGTGCAAGCCGCAATTAAAAAACAAATGACGGCGGGCATTAGAAATCGCCATTCAATCAGAACACAGACCACGATTGCCAGCAGCAGCCGTGTGGCTGAGAGTGCGTTGGGCACATTCCAATTGGAAGCGCTGGGCTGGGTAAAGGCCATTATCGAATTTGCCCAACGTCTGCTGCCACGAGATCGTAATGCTGCGACGAGACGATCTCGCAATCGACTATATTTCCCGGTTGCAGCATCCTGTCTTTTTCGCCGGTGACGAACACGGTCGCATCGACATCGGGCGCGTCGGCGTAGGATCGCCCAAGCCAAACATTGTTGGCTTCATCAACCACTTTGTCGATCAAAACATCCATGCGTGTCCCAACTCGCTCGGCGCACCAAGCAAACGCATTTTGTTGTTGAACTGCCATCAATCGATTGCGCCGTTCTTTTTTGATTCGCTCCGGGAGATGGTCGGGCAATTTTGCGGCCGGTGTATCAGGCTCGACCGAGTACGTAAAGACGCCTACTCGTTCGAATCTCATTTCGGCAACGAAGGCTTCCAGTTCGTCAAACTGTTCGTCTGTTTCCCCAGGAAAACCAGTAATCATCGTGGTCCTCATGACGAGGTTGGGGATGCCATTGCGCAGCTTGGTAACCAGCTCGTGCGTGGAATCGCGAGTCACCCGCCGTGCCATCCGTTTGAGCATGGAATCATTGATATGCTGCAATGGCATATCGATATAGGGCAAGATTTTCTTGGCGCCGGCGATGGTTTGAACAAGTTGATCGTCGATATACATCGGATAAAAGTACATCAATCGAATCCAATCGACCCCGTTGATACCATCTAATTTTTCGAGCAATTCAGACAGTCGCGGTTTGCCATACAGATCGATTCCATAGAAGGTGGTGTCCTGGGCCACCAGGATCAGTTCTCTGACTCCGCCGTCGACTAGCCGCTGAGCTTCTTCGACGATTCCTTCGATTGGCTTGCTTGCATGCTTGCCTCGCATTTTCGGGATCGCGCAGAACGTGCAGAGCCGATCGCAACCTTCCGAGATTTTCATGTAAGCAAAATGCTTGGGGGTCAATTGCAAGCGAAAATCGTCGGCGAGGGCTCGGATTGGGGCCGGCCGAAAGATGGTCCGTTGTTCGTCGAGACCGTCCATGAATCGATTGACAATCGTGGTGATGTCATCGCGACCAAAAACGCCGACTAAGCCGTCGATTTCTGGCCTTGCCTCGAGGAGCTGTTCCTTCTGGCGTTCGGCCAGGCAACCTGAAACGATTACACCGCGTATTTTTCCCTGCCGCTTCAGATCAAGCATTTGATCGATGGCTTCGAAGGACTCTTTGCGAGCGTTGTCGATAAACCCGCAAGTATTGATCACAACGAAGTCGCTGTTTTCGGGTTCTTGGACGAGGTTATATCCGTCGCGATGCAAAAGCCCCAGCATTTGCTCGCTGTCGACCAAATTCTTTGGGCAGCCGAGACTGATGAACGCATAGGATCCTTTTGAATTGCCCAAGTCGGTTTGCAGGCGCAAACGGCTTTCTGAGGCGGCATCGGGATCGGCGAGGATAGGGAGCGAACGCATACTTGAATACTTCGGTAGAAATCGGCTTTTGAGTCAATCTCTCGATCATAACAATCGGATGCGATCGGACTAGCTGAATTCGTGTTCCGATTGTTCCGATTGTGCGTTTCCTCGGGCTTTTTCCGAAAACTCATCCGTTTTGCCCCCTTGCAACCCTCCGGTTGGATGACTTATTCCGGTTGTGTTTTGGTCGCGTTCGAATTTTGGCTTGCGAAGGCCGATTCGACGTTTTTCCAGCTCTTTCACCGCCGATTAAAGTTTTCAGCGTGGCTGGACAATCCTGGAGGGAGAGTTCAGCAACAAAGGAGTCCTCTATTGGGAGGGCTCTGCTAAGTGGCAATGGATGCCACGTCTAGGACGGACGTTTTAAGCAAGGAGCTTACCGGTGAGAAAAATATGGTTTCATGGTCTTGCGATGACCTTGGGGGTTTCAACGATCCCAACAATCGCTTCGGCCCAATACACAGTCGGTGATTCAGGTGGGCTTTCAGCAAGCTCATTCAATGCGAGGGCTTTGCCACCGCTACCCCCATCCAACGCGGGGATTCGCAATAGCCCATCCGCGCTAGGACAAAACACTTTGGCTGCCTATGCCCAAGGTGCACCGGTCGGAAGCGGTGTCCAGAACGGGCATGTGCACGTTCCAAGTCCCGCAGTCGAAAACTCTGTTTTAAACACTCAGTACCAAACGCTCCCCCAACAGCACGCCGCGCCGCAATACGAGCAAATCCAGCATGGCCCGTCGACCTATCTAGCGCCCCAAGCGACACAGCACTCGTCGAGCGCTAGCTCCTGCCCTGCTTGCAACGCGGGCAATTGCTCGGTCCATGGTATGAGCAATGAAAGCGCTTCCATCGCTTCGCCGGCCCCGATCATGTCCTACGGTGGCGGCGAAAGCTGCTACAACGAGCCAGCAATGGTGGGACCATCGATCGTCTCGCCAAACAAATGGATTTTCGGAGCAAGTGGCTTGCTGTTCAACCGATTGGATGACCAACACGTTCGATTGACCACCAATACAGAGGATGGGGCGAATCCGTCTCCCGTCCCCAATCCCTACGTTCAAAGCTTCTTGAGCACCTCCGATGCTAGGATGCAGACGTCGGGTGGCTTTCAGTTGAATGCGGGACGCTATTTCTGCGATGGCCGGTATGCGCTCCTAGGTTCCTATTGGGGCATTTTCTCGAACCCCAATACTGCGACCATTCTGGCAACCGATCAAGCCAATGGGAATCTTCGGTCAAATCTGCCGATCAGCGTGCGTGGACCGGGTGGTGCATGGCAGTACGGCATGGACATGCCCGTCGGTACGTATCCGGCAGGAGCAGGCCCTGCTGCTTATGATTGGTTTGATGGCGCCGCCGCTCACCGCATTGTTCGCGATCAAGAATTCCACAATGTCGAGCTCAACTTCTTCTCGTTCGCCCTGGGTGGCGGCGCGAGGCAAGCGTACGCAGCCACGGGTGGATGCGGCCCCACAGGTCGAATCGGCTTTGGAAGCGGCGCTCGCTCGATCGGCTACGGAGCGATGGGTGGAGCATGCAGCACGGGCAACTGTGGCACGGGCAATTGCGGCGAAGTATGCCAAACAGCTTGCAGCGGACCGACCGGTCCCTGCGCACCTTGGTATGGAGCCCAGTGCAGTAAACTCCGTCTCAACTCCTATGGGGGCGTGCGATGGTTCCGATTCCAGGAATCGTTGGAATATGCAGCCAGCGCGACCGATACGGTTTTCAATGGCGGTGCTGACGATTTCTATTATCGAAACGGTGTGACGAACGACTTGGTCGGATTCCAATTGGGCTCGTTGGCAACGTGGTGCACCGGCACACGATTCAACTTGTTCGGAGGTGGTAATTTCGGCGTCTATGGCAATCAAATGCGAGCCACTACGTTTGCTGGTACAAACACGCAAACGGCTGCTTTGATGTCGCCCGATATCACGTTTGACGATCGACCCTACGACTATAGCTCTTCGCTGAGCGATGTTGCCTTCCTAGGCGAAGGCACCTTGGGAACAGGTGTTCGAATCAGCCGCGGATGGACCGCCAACATTGCTTACCGAGTGGTGGGAGTGAGCGGCGTCGCAACGGCCGTGGGTCAGATCCCACGCGACTTCTCTCGAGGCGATGAAATCACCCGCATCAACAACCATAACAGCCTGTTGTTGCACGGTGTTTCTCTCGGCGCCAATTACAACTTCTAATTGCCTCGGCAATGAGAACCTAGACAAAATCCATTTGAGCCTCTTGGGAAACCAAGAGGCTCTTTTGCGTTTTGAACTACCGGCGAAGCATCTATTGGGGATTTGCTGTGACGATCAGGGTATTGTCGTGCACACTGACGACTACGATTTCCATATCCTCGTCGATCCAGTCGCCTTGGCTTGCGACATTGAAGTTGCGATCGCCGATCATCGCTTTGCCAGAAGGGTTGCAGCGTGACAAAGTGGTCCCACGCCAACCGATGAACGCTCGCAATTCATCGTGCGCGCTCTCGCGTTCCAAAAGATCGACGTCCGTCTTTGGGGGTTGCAACGCGAACCAACGGACCATGGGCAAATTGGCTAGCTGTTTGCGAAACACCACCGCCGCCACCATCAGGGACATGACGATCAATGCCAGTTGCCCCACCCCCGTAGCAGTTCGTTGCCATTGGTAGTCATTGGTCGGCAACACAAAGGTTTGGCCGGCCAGCAACAATCCGGTCGCCAACAGGATCAGTCCGGTCACTCCAAAGACACCAAAACCGGGCAACACAAAAAGCTCTGCGGCCAAACAAACGACGCCGGCCAGGATGAGCAATATCTCTAGCCACTCCACTGTCCCTTGAAATAGGTGGATCCAGAAAAACAGTAAGAAGCAGACAGCGGATAGGATGCCCGCCACGCCAACCCCAGGCGTGCTCAGCTCGGCGCTGAGTGAAATGATTCCCACCACGAACAACAGCATCGACAACCAACCTTGACCTCCAAGCCACTCCACAAACTGCTCGGTCGCATTGGTTCGCGTTTCGTCGGGAAGTTTTTCGATGCCGTATCGATTCCCGACCAAGTTGAGCGAGACAGGGTTGTCGACGGCAATCCCCATTTCATTTGCTCTGGCAAACGACAGTCCGCCGGTGAAGTCAACCTTGGCCCCTTGCCTCCACATGGGTGCAACCGCATCATCGTCGAGCCACTGCGGCGAATTGAGTTGCGTTTGACCATCGAACGCGTTGTATTCAAAGACCTCGATCTCCTGACAAATCGAGCCCAGTAGTTCTCCCACAGACCGACCGGAACTCCTGGCGAGCAATTGGATCGAGCCTTTTTGATCCAAACAAAGACCTGGCGTGATGGTCGCTTCACCCGCTCCGCCGAGTTTGGCATTGGGGTGCATCAACACCACATCGGACGCGAGTGGGATCAATGCAGCATCGCCGTGGGCTTCCCCGGAGATATAGCTCACCACTTCGGCGGTTTCGTTGGGGATGTCTGCCAGATACTGAGCAAGCCGGATACTTTCCAAAAGATTGCCGCCGGGAGAGTTGACGTCGATGAGGATCAGGTTTGTGTCCGGCTTCTTGAGTCCTTCTTCGATCGCTCGTATGCATCGGGTCACTTGGCGTTCATTGAGGATGCCCTTCAAATGGATGCGAGTCATAACGCGTGGACCTGCGAACGCTGGTTTTTCCGTTAGCGGCTTGGAGAGTTTGAGAACGCGCGCGAGTTGGTCGCGGTCGTTCGCAATGTGCGCTACCCATTTCCACAGACGGAGCTCGCGGCCGGTGAAGTAAGCCATTGTATTGACGGGAGTCACACGTTCTCTCGGCAGAGCGACTTCCGCCTTGGGTGCCAATTCCAGTTGCGGTGCGGTGCGATATTCCTCGTGTTTGTCTTCAAACGTCAAACGGAAGAGTGTTTCGGCTGGATCCAAAAGCGAGAGGACAGCGGCCGGCGGAAACGTGCTCCGTTTGGCAATGTCGAGGTAGGCAGCTCGAACGGTGTCGTCCAAGTTCGCTTCGTCGATCCCGGCGTCTTTGATTTCGGCCAATTCGGCAATCGCAACTTCTTGGCAGCTCAATGCGACCAGCACCGCGTGACCGCAGATCGATTGCGGCAGGAAAGCAATGCTGCGAATACGGCTTCCCTTGGGCCCGCTGAGCCACCTAGCCAATCCCAATGCTGGGACGAATTCTGTCCCTCGCCCAATTTCCGCTTCCACTTTGTCCACCTCCGTTTTTCGCTGTTGGACAAACTCGAGAACCACGGTGGGGCGATCGGCTCCCGCGCCTCGGTTGGCTTGCCGATCCAAAATCTCGATCAATCGCATCTCTTGGATCGAGGTCAGCGGGAACTCTACAGGGATCAGCGTCGTGATGCTTTCGCCTGGTTGTGCATTCGCGTCGGCTTGGCAACCCAACGTCGATGCCGATGGAGCTCCGAGGAGCAGAATCAAAACAACCAGGAAGCGGCTGAACTTACTAGCGATGGACATGATGTTTCTTTTACGATTCTCGAGCAGGTTGCGATCGGCTTGGGCTGTCCGATCTTGTCTCTAAGCGTTCGGCGATGTGAAAACTCTCAATCCGAGCCCGATGCGCGAGCGAGGGGCATGCAGTATGGCCCCACTCGCATGCATTCTAGCACGTTTCGTACCGTCTTTGCAGAATCGCTTCTCCCTAAGCAATGGCCGGAGAATTACGGCAACAGGGCGCCCGACTGGCGACTGCCTTGCCACCCCCCGTTGACCGCGATGGTTTGGCCATTAATAAAATCGCCGTCACCCAAGCTGAGAGCCGCAACGGCGCGGGCGATGTCCTCGACCGTGCCCCAGCGACCCAAAAGCGATTCGTCCACCGCCCGTTGCTGCCAAGCTTGAGACGCTTGTTTGCCCCAATCCGTTTGAATCCATCCGGGCGCGACGCAATTGACTCTCACGTGGGGAGCGAAACTCCTTGCGAGGCTTTTTGAAAAGGCGGCGACGGCTGCTTTGGTCGCGGAGAAATATTGGCCGCTGTCTCCCTCCATCCCCTGTTCCGCTTGATCCCATCCGAGATGGACGATGGAGGGACGGCGGTTGTGATCACTCGATGGAAGGAGCATCCTGCCAGCAATCAAGCGGCTGAGAGCGCAGGTTGCGAGTACGTCGGTATTCCAAAGCCTCCTGAATTTGTCCTCAAATGAGAGTTTCTTCGCATCGCCAGTCAATACATCTGCGCCGGCAGCTTGGAACCAGACATCGACGTAGCCATGTCGCTCAAAGGCAGCCTCGACGAGTGATCGATGTGACTCCAACGCATCGATATTTGAGATCAGACAAAGCGGATCCTTGTGGGCGTGGGGCAGGGCTTGGATCTGAGTTATGGTCGATTCCAAACCGGACA
>JANODW010000498.1:0-6603 GCA_031412875.1 Pirellula sp.
AACGTCAGCCCAATCCCTAGTCCAGCCAGACCCCGTGTCGATTCGTCCACCTGCGAAAACATTTCGAAAATATCGTCCAATCGATCGCGAGCGATTCCAATCCCATTGTCGGTCACCGTGAACTTGGCCGATTGGCTGCCGTCTTCCGCTTGTTCCGAGTCCAACACTATTTCGATTTTGCAAAGGGCATCGCTGTACCGGGAAGCATTGTTGAGCAAATTGGATACGACTTGAGACAAACGCGCTGAATCCACGTTTGCAACTACGGGGTGAAGTGGGACATGGACGGCGAGCTGTTGATTTTTTTCTTGGATCGCCATTTCCGACGCTTCGACGCCGGATTTGACAACATCGCGTAGATCGACCACCTCTTTCTTCATCTGAATTTTCCCTCGACCGATTCGCGAAACATCCAGCAAACCATCGATCAACCGAATCAACTGTCCCGCTTGCCGCTCGATGGTTTGACGAAGTTCCTCAATATCGGCATTTAAACCCGAAATCCCCATGAGTTGGATTGCGTTTAAAATGGGTGCCAGAGGGTTCCGAAGCTCATGGGCAAGCACCGCGAGAAACTCGTCCTTTCTCCGGTCTGCATCGGAGAGGCGTGCGGCGAGTTCTGACAATTCGTCTTGGTCTGTTTTCCATACCGTGAGATCTCGCATCACTTTGCTGTACCCCACCACCGTGCCCTGTTCGTTCGCAATGGCACTGGTAATTCCGGAAGCCCAAAAACGGGTACCGCCCTTCCTCATCATCCATCGGTCGTCGCTTGCCCTTCCCTCCTTTGCCGCCGTTGCGAATTCTGCAGCAGGAATTCCCATAGAGATGGCTTCGGGTGTGAAAATGAGATTTCGAATTTCCTGTCCAAGGAATTCTTCTTCACTATAGCCTAGTACTTTGAGAACGCCGCGATTCCAAGTGGTCGCGCGGCAATCGACATCCATACCGAAGATCGCATAATCCTCAATTTGCTCCAAAAAGGTCTGCATGTATTGGGCCAATGATCGATTCTCCGTCTCGAGCTTATTAGCGCGGTCGAGGGAGGTCTTCACATGCGCTCGCTCCATCGTCAACTCTTCGGTGGCTTGTGCGGCTTTACCGCGAATCTTTTGAACGATGTAGGCAACGATCGCGATGGGAATGAGTGCAAGAATCGCAGTCAGTACCCCTAACACTATCGATGTCCAATAGGTGGACTGCATTTGCAACTGCTTCGTGCTTTGCAAGGTCATGAAAGCGATAGCCAATAACAACGCGATAGTCGCTATGGCAGCAGCCATTTCAACGAGTCGGGAGGATCGCGGTTCGGATGGTTTATTCGGCAACTCTGTGTCCTACAAGTAAAAATCCATAACTGGCAACAGTCTTAACAAAAGCGCCGCCGATTCTTCGACGGTAACGCTTTCATTCGCTATCCACAAGGTAACAACGCATTTTAGCAAGGTCGATTTCCATCCTGGACATACAGGCTGACCTTGCGCAGCAGCGCTGTTTTATCAATCGGTTTGCTGAGGTAATCGTTGCATCCCGACTCGATACATCGCGTCATGTCCCCTTGCATTGCATCGGCTGTCAACGCAACGATGGGGTTGGCGAAACCCAACCTGCGAAGTGCTTTTGCAGTCGCGTAGCCGTCTAATTTTGGCATCTGCATGTCCAGCAGAATCAAATCGTATTCCAATTCTTTCTTCATAGATACACTGACCAATTGGACCGCAACCTCGCCATCCTCGGCTTCGGAAACTTTTGCGCCCGCATCGGTCAAAAACCGCTTGGTCAGGAATCGAATATCGCGTCGGTCATCGACGATCAATACATGGCACTTCAAATTCACAATGTTTCGCGAATCGTGGGTCTCAGTGACAAGCGTTGAGGTTTTCGCGTCGACCTCCAAGAGACTGTCAACTTTCCCGGTCGCAACCGTAAATGTGAATTTACTTCCCTTGCCCAACTCGCTTTGCATCGAGATTGCCCCACCTAGCATGTCGGTCAGTCGCTTGCTTATCGCCAGTCCAAGCCCCGTTCCTCCAAATTCGCGATTAACGGTCCCATCGCCTTGGGAAAAGGGCTTGAAGAGACGCAAAGACTGAGTTTCGCTAATTCCGATTCCAGAATCCGCCACAACGAACTGCAACTCTTCGGTCTCATCAAGGAATCGAACCGAGATATCGACACTGCCACGCGGCGTAAACTTGATGGCGTTTCCTACCAAATTGATGAGAATCTGCCGAAGACGTTTGGGATCACTCTGGATGAATTCCGGAATTGGCCCAAGGTACTCCACATTCAAATCAATTTGGCTGTCTGTCGCTCGGATCTCCATGAACGAACGGACTTCCTCAACCAATTGATAAGGCGAAAACTGGCGTCTGAAAATTTCGAATTTCCCGGCTTCAATTTTGGACAAATCGAGGATGTCATTGATGATATCGAGGAGGAAATCGCCATTGCGGCGAATCGTCCGCACATGCTCGGCTGTTTCTGGGTCGTTTTGCTTTTCCGCAATTAGATCCGCATATCCAAGAATCGCAGTCATGGGAGTGCGGATCTCGTGGCTCATATTGGCCAAAAATTCGCTCTTGGATTGATTCGCAAATTCGGCCTCTTTTCGAGCTAGTTGGATGGACTCTTCGTATTCCCGTTGCTGCGTGATGTCGATCACGGTACCGACTAACTGCGAAACGCGAACTTGATCTCCCTGGCCTGAAAAAACCGGTTTCGCGTGCAGTCGGACCCATCGTACGGATCCATCCGATCGCACAACACGATGCTCGATCGAGTGGCTGCTGTCAGGAGCCCCTTTCGCAAGCTGCTTGTATCGCTGGATGCAATCGCGTTGATCCTCAGGATGAATCCACTCGAGCGCTTGTCGCAATGTAAGGACCTCTGTTTTGCCTACCAAGTGTCCCAGAAGTCGGCCCATTTGTTCTGAGTAAGTCACGGTGCCAGATTCCAGATCGGCACAAACGGTTCCAAAACCGGCAGCCTCTGCCGCATTCCGCATTCGCTCCTCGCCCAATTTTGTTTCCGTTACGTCCGTGTTGGTTCCAAACCAGCGCAACACCTGCCCCTTCTCATCTAAAATGGGATGAGCACGAGACAAAAACCAGCGATACTCTCCATCCTTGCCTCGCAACGGGAATGTGTCCTCCCAAGGAGAAACGTTTTCTATCGCGTGTCGGAATCGCTCGACGACTTGTTCGACATAGTCCGCATGATGCACCGATTTCCAACCCCATCCTTGCATTTCCTCGAACGTGGTACCGGTATAGTCAAACCAACGCTGGTTGTACCAAAAGATGGATCCTGTCGCGTCTGCCATCCAAGCGAGCTGGGGAATGTGATTGGCCAAATCATGAAAGCGAGATTCGCTCTCACGCAGAGCCGCTTCTGCTCGTAACCGTTCGCGTTTGAGTGGAATCAGCGAAGCCAACTCGCGAAGGATCTCAATCTCATCATCGGTCCATTGATGCGCCGTGGCCTTGATCGCGGTCAACATAAAGGTCAATTTTCGGTTGCGGCGATACGGAGCGTTTACTAGCGACCTGATACTCAGCGCATTGAAGTTGGCAATGGAAGAAGGACTTCGCGTTGTTTCGTTGGTATCGTTGATAACCATGGTCAAACCCGAAGATAGCCGCTTACGCTCTTCGTCACTCGCGAAATCCCCCATCTTAAAAACACCCATGATGGGTGGGGAATCGTCTGTCTGATAGTCTGCGATCACTCTAGACATAGCCGCCTCGTCATCGATATCCAAGAGTACCAAATGAGATAGGTCCAGGTATTTGCATATCCGCCGGCCCGCCCAGTCGACTAAATTCTGCTCCGAAACAACCCCGCTCAAACTGCTCTGCAGCTCCGCCAGGAATTCCAGCGAAGAAGCGCGGCGTCTCGAAGTGGAATCGTCCGACGCCGTCGAAGTCGCTATCGGGGCAAGTTCTGGAAATTTCTCACGAAAGAATGAAAGCCCTAGATAAAGCGCCATCGCAAAGGTGATCAGCGTTGCTGCAAAAACTCCCCAATGGAAGATCGTCGGGCGCGCGTCGGAAAAGGCGCTGGGAAGTTGGAAGCCCACCCAACCAACGAAAATGCCCAGGCATATCCAGAACAACGGCTTGCGGGCATCGTAAGGACTGCCCTTCTTAAAATTCGACACCATTCCAAGAGCTAAAAAAGGGCTAAAGATAAGGCTAACTCAACGATGATCTGGGCCAAAAAGAGTTGTCGTTGGCAGTCAACACAGTCCATAAAAAAAGACGCGTAAACTGGTGCACCCATTGTACTGTAACACCTTTTCGCTCCATCCGATTTTAACGTCCTCAAGCCGATTCGAAACCATACAAAGACGCTTTTTGTCGTCTTTGCTTTTCCGCCGCACAGGATGATCGATCAGCGGTCAGCCCTTTCCTCCCGAGTGAGCATGATGGTTGCACCCATTCCCGGAAAGTCAATGGAACAGGGGTTCGGTAGCATTTTCAGAGCCCGGGTTCGGTTTGGAACAACATCTGCTCTTAGGCATCAATAGAGGTGACAGCAACCGCTCGAGTTCCTCATTCTTATACTCTAGCCCCTTTTAATTGGTGATTTATGGCATTAAACAATTTGGCTGACCTGTTTTACGATGAGCTCCGCGACGTGCTGAGCGCCGAACAACAACTTCTCAAAGCATTGCCAAAGATGGCAAAAAAAGCGACTTCGCCACAGCTAGTGGAAGCTTTCGAGTCGCATTTGGCCGAAACCGTTAAGCAAGTGGAACGGGTGCAGGCTGCGTTTGCAGACACGGGAAAAGCGCCTCGTGCTAAAACCTGCGAGGCAATGAAAGGCTTGCTTGCCGAAGCCAGTTCGATGATGGAAGAAAAAGCAGACCCAGACGTCATGGACGCAGTGCTGATCGCTTGCGCCCAAAAAGTCGAGCACTATGAGATAGCTACCTATGGAACACTTTGCAGTTGGGCCAAGTCCCTCGGCTACGAACAGGCTCTTGCGGTTCTAAAGGAAAATATCGCGGAAGAAGAGAACGCCGATAAAAAATTGACAGCGTTGTCGGTTCAAATCAACGAAGCTGCGATCTCTCAATCGATCTAGTCCTTCCGATCGCGACGACGCTTTCTGTCCTAATCAAACGAAATGATTGAGGGACAGTTATCACCAACGATCGCAAACCAACTCGTGCGCAAGGGGGACGGTCTCGCCCCCCGACCCCTCGCTCACGGGCTTGTTGCTTTCATCCCTTCCTGACGCGGCAGCGAGGAAATACAAGCCCCACGCTCCCGCTCCAATTCACGCGTTGACTGCCAGCGTACTTTCCCTGGCGTTCGAAAATTTTAAAACGGTATCTAAGATGCAACCAATTACGTCCGAGCAAATCGTTCTGGTCTCACGTCCGGAAGGTGTTCCTGCCCTTAACAATTTCAAGATAGTCACCGCAGAAATCGAACCGCTTCAAGCCGGTGAGTTCTTGGTCAAGAACCAGTGGATGTCTGTCGACCCTTACATGCGAGGACGCATGAAAGCAGGGGATAGCTATGTCCCCCCCTTTCAACTGAACGCACCGTTGGAAGGCGGTTGTATTGGAGAAGTCATCGAGACGAACCACGACAACTTTCCAGTCGGGAGTATGGTCCTTGGCAACAACGGCTGGAGGGAATATTGGAAATCCACCGGGGACGGAGTTCAAAAGGTGGATCCCGAAGTCGCTCCTGTCCGTACCTATTTAGGTGCCTTGGGAATGACCGGATTGACTGCTTGGGTTGGTTTAAATCGAATTGCCCAGGTGCGCCCAGGGACGACAGTCTTTGTGTCGGCCGCGTCAGGTGCGGTCGGTGCAATCGCTTGCCAAATTGCCAAAGCCAAAGGGTGCCACGTCATCGGTAGCGCGGGCTCTCGTGAAAAAGTGCAATGGCTTTTAGAGAAAGCTAAAGTGGATGCGGTGCTCAACTACAAAGAAGCCTCAAACCTTTCGAGCGAACTGCATGCTCTGGCGCCACAGGGCATCGATACCTATTTTGACAATGTCGGCGGAGATCATCTCGAAGCTGCGATAGATGCAATGAATGACTTTGGTTGCTGTATCGAATGCGGCATGATCTCTACCTACAATCTCACCGACGCATCGCCTGCACCAAGAAATCTTTTCAAAGTGATCGGCAAACGGATCCGTATCCAAGGCTTCATCGTTCGTGATCACGCCGCGGATCAACCGGAGTTCCTAAAAGAGGTTGGAGCATTGATCCAATCCGGTAAGCTTGTCTGGCAAGAATCGATTTACGAGGGCCTCGCACAAGCATCCACTGCTTTCATCGGCCTCTTCGAAGGTAAGAATAATGGCAAAGCATTGGTTCGAATTTAGCGACGGCCAATTACCTTCCGCGATTGTCCCATGCTTACTCAACTGCCACTCTGCAAGGTGACTTCTCCACATGGTCGTAAGGCGAGCGGCCGGATCATTCCCACCGTAGGATGGGACCATTGTCCCGTCCGTTTTTGAGTTCGGGACAATGCTTACTTCCCACCGCTGTTATCTTTCCACCCGCCGCTCACCTAAGCGGATCAATGCATCCCCTTAGAAACTCTAAAAGCAAAAAAACAAAAACTTCA
>JANODW010000499.1:0-8031 GCA_031412875.1 Pirellula sp.
TGTTGGCTCGATGCGTGTCGAGAAGCGGATCGAACCCTCGGCATACCTGCTGTAGTTTGTACTCTAATGCATCGGCTGCGGTGCTTATCTGCTCCCTGAGCTTTTCTCCGTTGTAACGAAGCAGGTAGTCGCAAGGGTCGAGATTGTCGGGGAGCGTGAGGATGCGCAGGTCCATTTGCGCCGTAACGAAAAGCTCTAGGATTTCGCTTGATCGCCTCTGGCCTGCGTCGTCCCCATCGAGCAACAACACGACCGAATCGCAGTATCGTTTGAGCAACTGGATTTGATTCTGTCCCAACGCCGTTCCACAGCATGCAACCGCATTCTCGATGCCGTGCTGGACCGCCATAATGACGTCGGTGTAGCCCTCCATAACAACGGCCTGGCGGGATTTGCTGATGGCGCTGCGAGCCAAATCTAGACCGTAGAGCTGATGGCTTTTTTGATAGAGTCGCGTTTCGTTGCAGTTGACGTACTTGGCCGAGTCACTGGCCGCGCCCGGCAAAACTCGACCACCCACGGCAATGGGTCGGGACTGGGCATCGGAAATTGGGAAAATCGCACGCCCTCGAAATCGGTCGTAGCGAGAGCCGCGGTCGCCGCGCGCAACCAAACCTACCGCTTCCAGTTCGTCCGGGCTCCAGGAATGGGCTGCACCACGGTCCAACAACCACGACCAAGATTCCGGTGCAAATCCAAGCTGAAATTTGATAATGCTCGTTTCGGATATCCCGCGATCTCGCAGATACTTCCTGGCGTTATCGGCATCGGGCGACTCCTGCAGATAGTGATGGAATTCGCCGACCGCCCACTTCATCGCTTCGAATAGGCGACGTTTGTCCTCCTGATTCCCCCGATTTTTGCGACCCTTTGGTTCCTCTATCGCGATGCCAGCTTTCTCCGCCAACATCCGGACCGCTTCCGGAAAAGTGACACTTTCTCTTTTCATCACAAAACTGAAAATATCACCACCGATGTCGCATACCCAGCATTTCCACGTCTGGCGATCGGGATTGATGTTCATGCTGGGACGTCGGTCGTCATGAAAAGGACATACCGCGACAAAACCTCGACCTTGACGCTTGAGCTCCATATAGGTACTCATCAGATCGACGATGTTGATCGCCATCCGCACTCGGTCTTTAACTTCGTTGTCGATTGCGAAGGACACAGTAGTTCCTAAGGAGACGCGTGCAAACAGATGGAGTACGCGTGTCTCTTCCTTGAGGGCTGGAGCGGGAAATCCAGGCAATGCTTCGCTTGCAAATTTGGGTCTTGCTCGCGATCGCACTTGAGCCGTCCATGACTCGGGGAAAGAGTATGCCCTGCCGTCAGTCACCACGTCAACAGCAGTTTCCCTGAATAATCCGCTTTCCCCTCCTCACGCTGACAAAATCATTGTAATCTTTTGGAGAACCGCAAACCGGTTTGGACTGTCTGCTCCAGAGCAAAAGTCCTCCAATCTTCCTTTTTTTGTTCCTCCAACCTCCATCTATCCATGTTCGAATTCTTGCCGACTGCTCCTCCAGATTCCATCCTCGGGCTCAGCGACGCTTTTTCTCGCGATCCACGGTCCAATAAAATCAACTTGACCGTCGGTGTTTTCAAAGACGAACAAGGACGAACCCCCATTCTCAAAACGGTGAAAAAGGCCGAAGAAATCTTGCTTCGCTCCGAAACCACCAAGAGCTACATGCCTATCGAAGGCCACCCAGCCTACCTCCAAGCGGTCGTGGATCTGGTGTTCGGCAAGAACATCGACCTCACCCGCGTCGCGGCAGCCCAAACCCCCGGTGGGACCGGTGCCCTGCGAGTGGGCGCCGATACCGTTGCGAAACATTTTCCAGGCACCCGAATTTGGTTGAGCAACCCGACTTGGGCAAACCACGCTTCGATTTTCCAAGCCGCTGGGCTTGATACCCCCGTATACCCTTACCTCACCGCCGACAAAACCGCGTTGGACTTTTCCGCGATGATGGGCGAACTCCAAGCCAATGGCAGACGCGGGGATCTCATCTGCTTGCATGCATGCTGTCACAATCCAACAGGCGTTGACCCCTCCATCGAACAATGGGAAGAAATCAGCAGTCTGCTCGCCGACAAACAAATGATCCCCTTCGTCGACTTTGCCTACCAAGGCTTCGGGGATGGACTCACGGAGGACACGCTCCCACTGATCACGCTCCTGAAGAAAAACCACGAAGCGATCGTCTGCAATTCAT
This sequence comes from Pirellula sp., assembly GCA_031412875.1. Taxonomy (GTDB): domain Bacteria; phylum Planctomycetota; class Planctomycetia; order Pirellulales; family Pirellulaceae; genus JBKCUI01. The sequence goes on from JANODW010000499.1 coordinate 2,223, forward strand.
TCAGCAAGAATTTTGGGTTGTATTGCGAACGCGTTGGAACAGTCATGCTCGTCGGCAAAGATCCAGCTACCACCGAAGCGGCCTTGAGCCAGCTTCGCCAATCGGTCCGATGCAATTACAGCAACCCTCCCCGGCATGGGGCAGCAACCGTCGCAACCATCCTCACCGACGCGGCTCTCAAAGCCGAATGGCAAGCCGAAGTGGACTTCATGCGGAACCGAATTTCGCAAATGAGATCGCTCTTTATCGCCGGGATGAAGGACAAAAGCACCTCGAAAAGCTTCGACTTTTTGAGCCGCCAGAAGGGCATGTTCTCCTACAGTGGCCTGAATAGCATGCAAGCCGATTGGCTCAAAAAAGAACGTGCAATCTATATCGTCGGAACGGGACGAATCAACGTGGCGGGCATGTCTCCCTCGACCATGTCGACGCTCTGCGACGCGATCGCGGAATGCGTGCAAGCAACCTAGTCGGCAGAGCAAACGCACCAAGTGCGTTCAGTAGCGGAACGGCGCAAGCCGTCCGGTCTGGACCTGTAAAGAACCTCTGCCATCTCAGCCGCGACACCGGAGGGCTCGCGCCCTGCCGCTACGAACGCGTCTGAAACTTTTCATTTACGATGGCATCGCGAGTGCGATGCCATCTATGCAAACAACACGATGCAGACTATTCGTCTGCGACTTCTGCATCCGATACAGGTGGCTTCGGTGCTTCTTCGGCTGCCGATTGCGGACGCGGTGCATCGGCCAGCAATGGGAAGCTTTGTTCCGCTGCTGCTGTACCTCGATTGACCAAGTCCTCAAGCGCTTCCTTGCGATAACTGACCTCCGAATCTTGGAAGACTCGGAAACCAGTACCTGCAGGGATCAAGTGACCGAGGATAACGTTTTCCTTGAGTCCCACGAGCCTGTCGACCTTGCCCGCCAACGCAGCTTCCGTCAAAACCTTGGTGGTTTCTTGGAAACTCGCAGCAGAGATGAAGCTATTGCTTTGAACGGCCGCTTTGGTGATCCCAAGCAACTGAACTTCACCGTGTGCAGGCTTTGGTTTCTTGCCCTTGGCTGGCTTGCCACCCAATGCTTCGCACTGTGCATTCGAAGTTTCGAAAGCCTCTTTGGGAACAATCGCCCCGAGCGCAAACTCGGTGTCGCCTGGGTCCGTGATCTTCAAGCACTTGGCCAGTTGGTCATTGTGCCGCTTGAACTCAAACCGGTCCATAACCAAACCAGAGAGCAAGTTGGTATCGCCGGCGTTGGTAATTTTAATCTTACGCAACATCCGAGCAATGATGATTTCAATGTGCTTGTCGCTGATTTCCACGCGTTGCAATCGATAAACTTGTTGCACTTCGTGAACCAGGTACTGCTGCACAGCTTCTTCGCCGCTCACGCGGAGGATATCGTGAGGAACCAACGGCCCTTCGACCAACGCTTGTCCTGCTTTGACGGTATCGCCCGAGGTAACCATGAACCGTTTGCCCGGTGGGACCAAGTGTTCTGTTTCCTCGCCGCTCTCGCTGCGAACCACAATCGATCGCTTGCCGCGCTTTCGGTCCTTGGAGATCTCGACGACGCCGTCAAGTTCCGCAACCACCGCTGGATCCTTTGGCTTCCTCGCTTCAAAAATTTCAGTAACACGAGGCAGACCGCCCGTGATATCGCGTACCCCAGTTGCTTCTCGAGGCATTTCGGCCAACTCGGTACCCGCGTTGACTTGCTTGCCTTCGGTGCAATTGATAACCGCTTTATCAGGCAGGTAGTGAACGTCGAGCGCTTTGCCATCCGCATCTTCAATAACGATTTGAGGATGGTACTTTCCTCGAGCATCCATGATGCGACGACGGATGTTGCCGCTGGGGTCCTTCTCCAACTTGAGCGTTTCCCCCTCGATGATGTCGACGAAGGAGACTTTTCCGCTGGCTGTTGAGAAGATCGGAATCTTGTGAGGATTCCATTCGCAAAGCTGTTGTCCTTTGACGATTTCCTGGTCTTCCTTGACGCTCAAACGAGCACCCGACGGGACGTCATACCGTTCGATTTCTCGTCCGCGAGCGTCCACCAGTGCGATTTCGCAATTCCGCGTCAGAACCACGTCATGCCCGTCGTCGTTGGTCACCAAACGCATTTTCATGAACTTGACGATACCGCCCTTCTTGGCCTTGATATCGCTTTCTTCCATGCTCGTACTGGCCGCTCCCCCTTGGTGGAACGTACGCATCGTTAACTGAGTTCCCGGTTCACCGATACTTTGAGCGGCGATGATCCCGACGGCCATCCCCTCTTCGACCAATGCGCCGGTGCTCATATCCATACCGTAGCACGTTCGGCAGATTCCAAGCGGAGCGTCGCAAGTCATCGGGGAACGAACCTGGATTTTTTCCAGCCCCATCTCCTCGATCTTTCGAGCGATTTCTCGAGTGATCATCTGATCTTCGGCAACGATCGTTTCCGCAGTGATCAAATTCACGATGTTCTGACGACTGACGCGACCAGCGATCGAATCCGCTAGGCGGACTTCCACCTTCTCACCGCGGTAGATGACTCCCTTGGTGATACCTTGGGTTGTCAAGCAATCGTTCATGGTGATAACGACGTTCTGGGCAACGTCCGCCAGTTTACGGGTCAAGTAGCCCGAGTCCGCCGTTTTGAGTGCCGTGTCCGCCAAGCCTTTGCGTGCGCCGTGCGTCGAGCTGAAGTACTCGAGAACCGTCAATCCCTCGCGGAAATTCGATTTGATCGGGGTCTCGATGATCTCGCCGGTCGGCTTGGCCATCAGACCACGCATACCTGCCAATTGCCGGATCTGCTCGATACCACCTCGAGCACCCGAGGACGCCATCAAGAACACCGGGTTGATGTACCACTTGCCACGGTGCGTGTCGGTCTCCATAGCGGCCAACATGTCCTTGGTAATCAACTCGCGAGTTGCCGTCCAAGCGTCGAGCACCTGATTGTAACGCTCTTGAGCGGTCATGACCCCCTTGAGATAGTTCTTCTGGAACGTCATCACCTTCTTGTCCGCGTCCGCGATGTGCTTGATCTTGGAATCCGGTGTGACCAGGTCGTCGGCGCCGAAGGAAAGACCGCTTCGGGTCGACTCGCGGAAACCGAGTTGATTCATATCGTCAAGCAACTTGATCGTCGGGCGACGGCCTAGTCGATGGTAGCAGTCGCTGATAACCGCCGCCAAATCGCTCCCCTTGAGAGCAATGTTATAAAAATCCATCCCTTGAGGCAGGATCGAATTGAACAAGATTCGGCCGTAGGTGGTTTGGATGATCGCACCGTACTTGACGTTTGGATCGTCCGATTTGAGCCGTCGATCCTTGGGCAATCGCACTTTGATCTTGGCATGCATGGCAATGATGCCTTGCTGGTGCGCATAGTCTGCTTCCATCATGGTCGCAAAAACCATTCCCTCACCAGGCTGGTCCGGCAATTCCACCGAGATGTAATTGCAACCCATCACAGTATCCTGCGACGGGCTCATGATCGGCTTGCCGTTGCTCGGCGCGAAAATATTGTGCGTGCTCATCATCAGTGTATGAGCCTCGACTTGCGCTTCGATGGACAGCGGCAAGTGGACTGCCATCTGGTCACCGTCGAAGTCGGCATTGAAACCTTTGCATACCAAGGGATGCAAGTGAATTGCGTTTCCTTCTACCAAGATCGGCTCAAACGCTTGGATACCCATTCGGTGCAGGGTCGGGGCGCGATTGAGAAGCACAGGGTGGTTGCGAATGACTTGCTCGAGAATATCCCAAACCTCTTCGTCTTTTCGCTCGAGCATCTTCTTGGCCGACTTGATGGTGTCAGCGTGTCCAAGCTCTTTGAGTTTGCGAATGATGAATGGTTGGTAAAGTTCCAACGCAATCTTCTTGGGAAGACCGCATTGGTGCAGACGCAGACGCGGCCCAACGACGATCACGCTACGCGCGGAATAGTCGACCCGTTTGCCCAGAAGATTCTCCCGGAATCGTCCTTGCTTTCCCTTGATCATGTCGGTCAATGACTTGAGCGGACGATTGCTGCTGCCCAAAACCGGTCGTTTGCATCGGCCGTTATCAAACAACGCATCCACCGATTGTTGCAACATTCGCTTTTCATTGCGGATGATGACTTCCGGAGCGTTTAAATCGACGAGTTTCCGAAGCCGATTGTTTCGATTGATGATACGACGGTAGAGGTCGTTCAAGTCGGAGGTCGCAAAGTTACCGCTATCGAGCAAAACCAGCGGACGGAGATCCGGAGGAATGACCGGGATCACATCCAGCACCATCCATTCGGGGCGATTCTCGCTGTCGCGAATCGATTCCACCAACTTCAAACGGTTGATCAAATCCTTCTTGCGCTGCTTGCTGCTGGTTTCCGCGAGTTCGACACGCAAGACTTCGGAAAGTTTGACCAAGTCGAGGGACTGGAGCAGTTTGCGAACCGCTTCTGCGCCCATATCGGCTTCAAACGCTTCGCCGTACTGAGCGCGGGCTGCGCGGTACTCTTCCTCGGTCAAAAGCTGCTGATTTTCAAGCTCTGTGGTTCCTGCGTTGGTAACGACGTAATCTTGAAAGTAGATCACTTTCTCCAAACTGGTCGTCTTCATTTCGAGCAAGTTGCCCAACCGGCTCGGCATCGCTTTGAAAAACCAAATGTGCGCCACCGGAGCGGCCAATTCGATATGGCCCATGCGTTTGCGTCGTACACGAGAGTGTGTCACCTTGACACCGCATCGATCGCAAATCATCCCCTTGTACTTCATCCCGCGGTACTTACCGCACGCGCATTCCCAGTCCTTCTCAGGGCCAAAAATACGTTCGCAGAATAGACCGTCTTTTTCTGGACGGTAGGTTCGATAATTGATCGTTTCAGGCTTCTTGACTTCTCCGAACGACCACGAACGAATGTCCTGTGGGCGTGCGAGGGAAATCTTTACGGATGTGTAATCGTTTACGCGATCGTAGGTGGCTTCGGCATTGGCCATTACGAAAAACTCCTGTTCTCAACGCTTCGCCGTTTGGCTCAAACTCGAGTCAATCCAGCGAATCGTCTAAGGTGATAGGTGAGGGTGGAGAATGCTTGTTCGTTTGTAGCTAGGCCTGCGAAAGGCCCAGCGTTTGGTTTATTGATGGAGCTCTGTTTCCCCCTGGCCTGCGTGCAATTTGACGCGGGCCTGTCGGGATCAACCGTCCTATAGGCGACGTTTTTCGAGACGCATGTTGAGTGCAAGTCCACGAATCTCGTTGGTGAGAACGTCGAAGCTAGCTGGCGTGCCCGCTTCCAAGGTGTTCTCGCCCTTTACCATCGATTCGTAGATCTTGGTACGTCCCTCGACGTCGTCGCTCTTGACGGTGAGCAACTCTTGGAGGATGTACGCTGCACCGTAGGCTTCGAGCGCCCAAACTTCCATTTCCCCGAAGCGTTGACCGCCGAAGCGTGCTTTGCCTCCGAGCGGTTGCTGGGTGATGAGTGAGTACGGACCTGTGCTTCGGGCATGCACCTTGTCGTCAACCAAATGGTGCAGCTTGAGCATGTAAATGTATCCGACAGTCGTTTCCTGATTCATCTGCTCGCCCGTGCGGCCATCGTAAAGACGGATCTTGCCGTGGCGTGGAAGCCCCGCTTCTTCAAGCGCCTCGTTGATGTCGGTTTCGGTAGCACCATCGAAAACCGGAGTGAGCGCCTGGAAGCCCGACTTGGCTCCCGCCCAACCCAAGTGTGTCTCGAGAATCTGACCTACGTTCATTCGGCTTGGAACCCCGAGCGGATTGAGCATGATCTGCAGAGGCGTCCCATCGGGCAAGAACGGCATGTCT
>JANODW010000500.1:0-3368 GCA_031412875.1 Pirellula sp.
AATGTCCACTCCTTCCCCAAAATCTTCCAAGCGCCAAGAACCATCCTCGCGTTGGTATTTCGCCAAGAATTGCAATCCGCTTTCGATGGCTTGCTCCGTTTGAGGACCTAGCGGACCTAACTCATTCGAACCCTCCTCTTGCTCTCGATTGCGTCTCAGTCGTTGGGAAAACGCGGGAGTAGGAATTGGAACGGCCGCGTTCGCAATCTTTGGACCGCCTGTTTCAGGTCGACGCAAGCGATCGGTCGTTAGTTCCGCATCCCGGATATTTGGCATCGCTATGTCTTGTTTGGTGGGATCCAACCCTTTGCGAGGCGTATCGAGCAACGGCGCAGTCCATGCATTGCGTCCCAAATCCAGAGAGGGTGTGCCTACTGTCGGACTCAAGCTTTGAAGATCGCTCCCTTGCGATGCAGCCTTGGTGCTCGACGCACGTTGCCCGACATTCGATTTTGCAATTTCACTGCGCGCCGCCATGGCTTGAGCTAATTCTCCGACAGAATCCGAAGTCGGCACACCAGCCTGCCGGCTCGCTTCCTGAGGAACCGGTTGGCTGGCGGCAGGCGCATCGAGCCCGCCAGCATTAGATGGGTCTGGGCGGCGGCTCGCGGTAGGGTCCGTCATCGCGAGACGAGGGTCCGCTAGGAAACGGCTGTCCGAAAGGACGTTCGCATTGCCCTCTCTCCCCTTTGAAGCTTGATTTGTCCCTAGCGAAGGCCGAGCAAGACTCGGCTCGAGTTTGGCGCCGGCCTGCCAATTCGAAAGACCAATACTTTGCTTCGAAGACCCACTCCCGTTTTGGGAACGTGAACTCATCTCAGTGTTCCGTTCCGATAGACGCTCCGAATCCGACTTGGGCACGGGAGCACCTAACTTGGGAACCGGCACATCGGCACCCATGGGCTTACCGACCTCCGACGGCCGTTCCCCTCTCGCGAGCAAACTCGGTCGCTCTGGCAAATCACTTGCGTTCCGACTCAACGCTTTTTCTAAATCTCTGTTCGTGTTCTTCTCGTCGAGCATCGCGTTGCTTTTGCGAATCCCCTCAAGCGAACCTTGTGGGGCACGTGCCTCTCGCTCTAATAACGGCTGAGGCATTGCCGCCAACGCGCTGCTCGCTTGGGGCGTTTCTAGGCGATCCAATTCGATATTCGCGACCGCAAGCGTTTGGGACGGTGTCTGCTGGGACGGCTCCAGTTTGGGAACCTCAATGTTGTTTGCTTGACGATTCAGAGTCTTGCTCGGATCTGGCCTGTCCAGTTTTTCGGCCGTGGAAACAATCGTCGGCTGGCTAGGCGAAACCTCTTTTCTCGGTTTGAGGAAGGGCTTATCGGCAAGCGTGGGCTTGATCTCGTCTTGGACCAAATCGACATTCAATTTGGCGGACTCGTTGGACTGCTGCAACGGGTCCAAACTCTCCTGTGCAACATTTTGTTCCGTCCTCACCGGCTTGAGATAGTCCGGACGCTCTGCGCTGGGGCTCGCAGGTTGAAAATACTGCGGGCTGGCAGCTTTCTGAGACGCCGGCACGACCGCGATCTTCTGCACGTCCGACGGCCAATAGTTGCTAAACAATACCACATTGACTGCGAACAGCATAAAAAACAGATGCAATCCCACACTCAATAAGAATCCTAACTGAATCGACTTTTCGATGAAGTCATTCGCTAAAACCCGCGTGATCATCGAGGTGGCAATCAAGCAAGTGGGAACTCCTAAAACATAAAGCCACGCGTTGTTCAGAAGTCTCGGGTCGTCAAATCTCAATAGCCGTAGCACCAGCAATAGAACTAAAAGTCCCAACAGCAGCAGAGCCGCGTCCAATGCCCATAGCCCCGAATTTTTGGTCCGCACAAGCCGGTTCAAGAGCCCACCTTTGTTTCCGTAGAGATCTTGTACGAAGGGACTTTCAACTTGGTGCATAAGTCCATGACCGATACAACCGCTTGAAAAGCCACATTCCGGTCGCCCCGGATAATCACCATTTGATTGGTCGGATTGTCTATTACCGCGCGTTTCAGTCTCGCTTCGACTTGATCCAATGCCATGCGCTGACCAAGGATCATATACTGACCAGACGCATCGACGTTGACAACCAATTCCGTTGGCTCCGCAGTCATCGGCACTGCACTTGCCGCCGAAGGCAGTTGCACCGGCAGTTCCCGATCGTCTTGAGCAAATCGGGTCGCGACCAAAAAAAAGATGAGCAACAGAAAGACCACATCGATCAGCGGCGTCAAATTGAGCGATTCCAGCGCTTTGCCCTTTTTGATCTTTATCGCCATGCTCAATTCCTCGACATTACGGACGAACAACGGCTTGCAGCCAATCGTCCAACTCGGCTAGCCTCTGACCTGTGATTGTATCGGGTTCCCATGGGTCAATACCAGCGAGAGGTGCCGACCATTTCTCTAGTATTTCCAGAGCGCCCAGTTTTTGCGACAAATTACCCGACGACAGGGTCGCAACCAGCAACCGGACAGACTGAACTTTGTTCTTGGCTAGCTTTTCGGAAATTTTCGTTCGCGTCGTGGGCCGTCGATCTCGCAGCATTGCAATCAATTCGCCAACTGCATGGGAATCGAGTGGTTTATCATCTCGCATCAGCCGCTGTGTTTTCGGATTTGCCGCTTCAAAATTTTCGTCCAGCCAAGCTCGCAGTTTTTTGACCGTACTAAGCCCTTCGTTGCTGGCCAACACATCTTGGTCAATGTCCAAAATTCGGAAAGCAGGCACGGCGGTCACCATCCACTGCCTCGCCAATCCAACCTCTTGATCCACATCCACTTTGACAACGACCCAACCCTGGAATATCGGTAGCGCAGTCGGCTGCTCGAGTTCTTTCTCAAGCAACTTGCACGGCCCACACCAGTCCGCGCCGAGGACCACGACCAGCGGCCTACCCATTTTCTCGCTCCGGGCGACGGCTTCATCGTAATCGTGCAGCAGCGGCACCGTCTCAGGTGACGATGGCGTTTGTGACGATGGCGTTTGTATGTCGGGTGTCGTTTGAGCTTGCCCCCAACTTCCTATCGCGATGACAAACGAGCAAACCGCGAGCCTCCTCCACAACCACTTGCGTGCGAACGGCATTCTCAAAATGGGTATTCCCTCCAAGCTAAACACCGGGCTAAAAAATCGTCTTAGGCGAGCGGCAGGCTGAAACATACCAGCCGTAGTTTGGGACCATTGTCCCAAAACGAACAAACGGACGGGACAAAGGTCCCATCCTACGGTAGTAATGATCCTGCCGTTGGTCTTACTTCCAACAACCATTGTAACGGATGCTGGCTCCACTTCCTGGCTCCACGGTAGCGAGTACAAGAACGATATCGCAAAGTTTCGACTTTTGCCCTGGAAACGCTCAC
>JANODW010000501.1:0-4901 GCA_031412875.1 Pirellula sp.
GGAAACCGCGAAACCGAACGCCGCATCAAGAGCATCATTCGTTGGAACGCGATGGCCATGGTGGTTCGGGCCAACAAAAAGACCGATGGGCACGGTGGTCTCATTGGGGGCGGAGTTGGCGGTCACATCAGCACGTTTGCAAGCAGTGCGACGCTTTACGAAGTTGCGTTCAACCATTTTTTTCGTGGTCGTGGAGAAACCGGATACTCGGGCGATTTGATTTATTTTCAGGGGCACGCGTCGCCAGGAATGTATTCGCGAGCGTTCCTTGAGGGACGTCTCTCGGAATCGAAGTTGGAAAACTTTCGTCAAGAGTTGCAACCCGAGGGTGGGCTTTGCAGCTACCCGCATCCATGGTTGATGCCTGACTTTTGGGAATACCCGACCGTGTCTATGGGGTTGGGTCCCATCATGGCGATCTACCAAGCGAGGTTCAATGAGTACCTCAAAGACCGTGAGCTCAAGGATACGTCCGGTCAAAAGGTCTGGGCGTTTCTCGGCGACGGCGAATGCGACGAACCCGAAACGCTCGGGGCCATTACGCTGGCCTCGCGAGAGAAACTCGACAATTTGATTTTCGTGGTGAACTGCAATTTGCAGCGACTCGATGGTCCTGTTCGGGGCAATGGCAAGATTATTCAAGAACTCGAAGCGATCTTTCGAGGGGCTGGATGGAACGTGATCAAGGTCGTTTGGGGTGGAGACTGGGATGTGCTGTTGGCCAAAGACGAATCGGGGTTGTTGGCTCAGCGCATGACCGAAGTGGTCGATGGCCAGTACCAAAAGTATGTCGGCATGTCGGGCGCCTACATCCGAGAACACTTCTTTGGCAAGTATCCCGAGTTGCTCAAGCTGGTCGAGAATTATTCGGATGAAAAACTCGAAAAGATGAAGCGTGGCGGGCACGACCCCGAAAAAGTTTACGCAGCCTACAAAGCCGCGGTCGAGCATAAGGGCCAGCCGACAGTTATTTTGGCCAAGACGATCAAGGGATATGGTTTGGGCGAAGCGGGCGAAGGCCGCAATATTGCGCACAACCAAAAGAAAATGAACGACAAGGAACTGCTGGAGTTCCGCAGTCGATTTGGAATCCCCATTTCGGATGAAGAAGTTGCGCACGCTCCGTTCTACAAGCCGCCCGCTTCCAGTCATGAGATCAAGTATTTGCTCGATCGTCGAAACTCGTTGGGCGGGTCTGTGCCCAGCCGTCCCACAGTGCATCCAAAGTTGGAAACGCCCAAGCTGGACGACTATCGAAAGTTCATGTCGCAGCAGCTTGATGGCAGAGGTATTAGTACCACCAATGGTTTTGTGCGATTGCTTACCAAATTGGTAAAGGATAGTTCGATAGGCAAGTACATTGTTCCGATTGTGCCCGACGAATCGCGGACGTTCGGCATGGAAGGTCTATTCACTGAGATTGGAATTTATGCGCACGCGGGGCAGCTTTATGAGCCTATCGACCGCAAGGACGCTGAGCAGAAGATTGGCTATTACAAAGAGGCCAGCGACGGTCAGATCTTGGAAGAGGGCATTACGGAAGCTGGCTCGATGAGCAGTTTCAATGCGGCCGGTACCGCTTATTCGGCCCACGGCATCAATATGATTCCGTTTTATATTTACTATTCGATGTTCGGATTCCAACGGGTCGGCGATTCGATTTGGGCAGCAGCCGACATGCGTGCAAAAGGATTCCTCATCGGGGGGACCGCGGGTCGAACCACGCTCAATGGAGAAGGGTTGCAGCACCAAGACGGTCACAGCCATCTCAATGCCATGGCTTTTCCGACGGTGCGCGCGTACGACCCTGCGTGGGCCTACGAAACAGTCGTTCTCGTTTTGGACGGCATGCGTCGGCTCTTTCAAGAAGACGAAACAGGCATCTACTATATCACGGTCCACAACGAAGACTACGAAATGCCCGCGATGCCGGAAGGGGTCGAAGAGGGGATCATCAAGGGGATTTATAAATTCGCATCGAACGAGGTTCCGGGCGCGAAAGCTCGCGTTCAATTGTTCGGTAGCGGAGCGATCTTGCGATATGCATTGGACGCGCAAAAAATCTTGGCTGAAAAGTACCAAGTGGCCAGCGATGTTTGGAGTGTTACCAGCTACACGCAATTGCGCCGAGATGCCCAAAGCTGCGAACGTTGGAACATGTTGCATCCCGACCAAGCACCTCGCAAGAGCTACATCGAGACCGTGCTAGCCGGAGTCCAAGGACCGATTATTTCAGCCAGCGACAATGTTCGAGCCGTTGGAGAACAGCTTCTCCCCTACATGACCAACGACTATTACGTCTTGGGTTGCGATGGTTTAGGACGCAGCGAAACACGACAAGCCCTGCGTCGCCATTTCGAAGTGGACGCGGCATCGATCACCATTGCAGCGCTGTATCGGTTGAGCAAACAAGGCATCGTTCCAGGCAGCCTGGTCGCCAAAGCGATCCAAGACTTGGGCTTCGACCCGGAAAAGCAAAACCCTTTGTACGCTTGATAACCCATCGCTTTAGGCAAGGATTTCGCGGCAGCGTCCACGTTTTCACAGCCAAACAAGCAGTTGCGCTAGCGACGTCCTAGATGGCCCGTTTGCCGATTTAGAAATCTCAGAACCCTTTCATTCCATTAGAGCTTAGCCATGCCATCTGAAATCAAACTTCCGTCCCTGGGTGAAGGCATCGAATCAGGTGATGTCCTCGAGATTTTGGTCAAAGTCGGAGACGTGATTAAAAAGGACCAGTCGTTGGTCGAAATGGAAACCGACAAGGCGACGGTGTCCGTCCCCAGCCCGCTGGCCGGCAAGATCCTGAGCATTGCGATCAAGGAAGGAGAAACGGTAAAAATAGGAACGGTTCTGGCGACCATTGAAGCGGCCAATGCGGCTGCATCGGCACCCGCACCCGTTCCCGCTTCAGCACCAGCACCAGCACCTACGGCCACTCCAGCGCCCGCTCCGGCAGCAGCGGCAACGCCGGCCCCTGCAGCTCCCGTGGCTGCGGCTCCCCAACCAGCACCGCCAGTGAAAGTCGCTGCACCGATCGTGGTGCCGCCCGCCGCCGCGCCCGCGGCACCTGTTTCACCTATCGCGCAGACCGCGCAGCCGGCCACCGCCGATGCAGGTACGCCATTCGGCGACGAAGTCATTCCGGCCGGCCCGGCCATCCGTCGCTTTGCCCGCGAGGTAGGCGTGGATCTGGGAAGCGTTAGCGGTACCGGCGAAGGAGGACGCATCACACGCGAAGACGTTTTGGCGGTGGTGCGATATGCAAACCAAAGCGTTCGCAGCGCACCCCAGCCTACGACTGCCACCCAAAGTACTGCGATGGTGGAAGTGGAGCCACCTGCATCCAAAGCGATGGTAAGCAAAGGACCTGCGCTACCAGGGACGGCTGCCAACGATGACTACGGACCTATTCGAGTCGACCGCATGACCAAGATCCGAAAAACGATTGCGGCCCAAATGCACAAGTCATGGTCGACCGTCCCTCGCGTAGTCAATTTTGACGATGCCGACGTCACCGAATTGGAAGCCTTCCGACAGTCCAGCAAAGACGACTACGCATCGCGAGGAGTGAAGCTCACGACGATGCCCTTTTTGATCAAGGCGGTGGCGACGGCGCTGAAGCACCATCCGGCGCTCAATGCGACCATCGACATGGAAAATGAGCAGATCATTTACAAGGACTACGTTAACTTGGGCATCGCGATTGATAGCGATCGGGGCTTGGTTGTCCCAACGTTGAAGAACGCGGATCGAATGTCCATTCCCGACATTGCGTATGCCCTTTCCAGTCTATCCACCAAAGTTCGCAGCAATGATTTTGCTGTTAGCGATTTGCGCGGCGGGACGTTTACCATCAGCAACTTGGGCGCTATCGGTGGGACCTATTCGACACCGATCGTGAATGTTCCGGAGGTTGCCATCTTGTTGGTCGGTCGATCTCGCAAGATGCCGATCGTGATGGATGACGATTCGATCAAGGCGCGACTGATGATGCCGCTGAGTTTGGCTTACGATCATCGGAGCGTGGATGGTGCCACGGCCGCCCGATTCCTGAACGATATCATTGGGTTTCTGGAAGCGCCTAGCAGGCTGTTATTAGCGATCTAGTCTCGGCCGCATTTTTGTTGCGAGCGTGTTTGCGGACGTCTTCAGGTTAACGTGAACTTTACATCCGTTCATCCGGATCGATTTCTTCTTTTGGGTCGAAGCGGATCGTGAAGCTCAATGGAGCGAGGATGATTGGCCAATTCTTACCCCACAAGCTGGCAATCGCAACGTTCGTTTTGGCGTCGAATCGTAAGCGTGCAGCAAAGAGATTGAAGGTTGCTGGGACGTTGCATTGCATGTCCTTTTCTTTTTCTTTGCTAAACCGTTGCGTCGAGCGTGCTTCGTGGAATTGAACTCGCGAATTTTATCTTCCCTCGCCCCGCTTTGGGGAGAGGGGTCGGGGGAGAGGGGATTCCACCATGCCAAAACCCAGATTGTCCAAACGTGATCCGGAACGAACCGAGTTCGCTCGGGCCCAGCGGCTGCAAGCAAACGAATTCAGCCATGACGTTTGGCAAATGGTCCGCGCCGGTCGCATGCTCGGTGAAAAGTTTCGACGCGAGTACCCGCTGGGACCGTATACTCTCGATTTCGTTTGCATCGAATTGAAATTGAACATCGAGATCGATGGAGAGGATCATTTGACTGAGGAAGGTAAAAAGCATGACTCATTGCGTGATGCTTACCTAGCGAGATTGGGCTTTTTTGTGATCCGGATCGGTGGTTTTCGCGTGACCCAAAATCCGCAAGACGTGCGGAATCAGATGGAAGCCATTGTTCTGAGATTGCGCGAAAAAACCCCTCTCCCCCAGCCCCTCTCCCCGAAGCGGGGCGAGGGGAGCTAGCGCACT
>JANODW010000502.1:0-19022 GCA_031412875.1 Pirellula sp.
CGATCAGGAGCTCCGGTCTCGAGGTTACTTTCCGCATGGTCAGGTCGTGGCGGCTAGGGAATGCCGTCATCGGTCATTTTCGACGGAAACAATTCACGCCTTCTTTACATGCGAGGCCAGACGGAGATACTGTGCGACAACCTTGCCCCTGATCCTTAGTCCGCGGGCCGCATGACCCTAAAATCGGTCACCCTCACTCGCTGGAGATTCGATGCCAAACTCATGGATGTCGCGAATGGCTGTTTCGGAACTTTCCACTTACCGATGGAGCTTCGAGGAAGACGTTTTGCGATACAAGGAACACGGCTTTGGTGCGATAGGCGTTTGGAGACCGAAACTTTCCGATTGCGGCGAAGCCAAGGGACGCGAGTTGCTGCTGGATCAAAAGCTAAAGGTTTCTTCTCTGAATTGGGCTGGCGGTTTTACCGGGAGCGACGGCCGCACGTTTAGCGAATCGATTCATGATGCTCTGGATGCCATCGAGGTCGCTGCACAACTGGAAGCGGATTGTTTGGTTGTTTTGGCCGGCAGCAGGTCTGGACACACTCGCAATCACGCAAAGCGACTTCTTTCGCAAGCGTTGAAGATCTTGGCAGAAGCAGCGCAAGCCGTCGGGATCCAGCTCGCCGTGGAACCCATGCATGTGGGATGCGCTCATGAGTTCACTTTTCTGACGAGCATTCCGGATACGTTGGACGTCATTTCTGGAATTGGACGGAGCAACTGCGGCATCGTATTTGATTGCTATCACATGGCACAGGACGAAAATGCAATGGATTGGCTTCCCTCCATTGTGCCCTTTATTCGATTGGTGCAATTGGGCGATGCAAAGCGGGCTCCGATGGGAGAACAGAATCGCTGTTTGTTAGGAGATGGCATCGTCCCATTGGCTAGCATAGTGCAAGTGATTGAACGTCATGGATTCGAGGGGTACTACGAGGTCGAGCTGTTGGGCGAAGACATTGAGCACTACGACTACTCTGAGATCCTCACCAAATCGATGCTCGAAATTGCCCGCTATCGCTGCACCGATGTGTAGCGAGTACTACAGCGTGGCGTGGTCCCATGGTCTCCTTTTGCTCCACAAAAGTGAGCTTTTGCGGAGCAAAGGTCGACTTACCAACCGTAAACCAAAACTGGCATTGGCTTTGGCAACTGCATTTCGTATTTACGAGCCAGTTCGGGTTCGAAGCGAAATTCAATTATAAAAATGCGGTTGTGCGATGAGACAGGCCACCTTCTCGATAGTCTTACTCTTGACTGGAATTGCAACCGATTCGCTTTCGGCGATGGCGGCACAGGCCGGTCCGCAAGGACCGCAGCCGATCGTTTCGGGCGCATTGCCTAGTACGGCAGGTGTTCCATCGATACCCTCCATTGAAAATATGGCGGTTCAAAATGGCCCCACTGCAAAAAACAATGCGCCACGGGCCGTTGCGCACAAAGAATTGCCCTCCGCGAACGGTCAGCAGTGGGTCGAATACGACATTCGCCCTTACACGCAAAACCTTAAGAATGTGGAGCGACCGCAACAGGTCATTCTCGACTGGATCCTTCGAGAAACAGGCACCGATGTTTGGTTTAACGAACCGATGGGAATCATCAACGCGGACCGGTCGACGTTGAGCGTGTACCACAACGCTGAAATTCAAAAGAAGGTGTCGCAGATCTACGACAAGTTTGTGAATGGGTTGACGGAGCCTCAAGTCTTTGGCCTCCGATTGATCACGATTGGGAACCCGAATTGGCGAACCAAAACAACAGGCCTCATGCGATCGGCTCCCGTCGAGACGCCTGGCGTGCAAGCTTGGTTGATGCCGAAAGAAAACGCCGCCATCTTCCTGGCGCAGTTGAGGTCTCGCATCGACGTGCGTGAACTTCAAGCCGTCAATATTTCTTTGGTCAACGGGCAGACACAAACGCTTGAACAATTGCGATCTCGCAATTACCTGAGGGAATACCAACAAAACACGGCAACCAGTTGGCCACCGTACACGCCTGTTTCCGACGAAATCCTCGAAGGCTACAAGCTGCAAGTGAGCCCATTGATGAGCATGGACGGACGCTCGGTCGATCTGATGTTAAAGTGTGATATCGATCAAGTGGAGCGGCTGAACAATGTTTCCATCGATCTGCCCATGCCCGCAAGCCTCCCCCAATCGGTGCAGATCGAGGTACCACAGGTCGTGTCCTGGCGATTGCACGAACGGTTTCGATGGCCAGCCGATCAAGTTCTATTGTTGTCCTGCGGAGTGGTCGCTGCTCCCGCCGCTCAAGTCAACAACACCTTGCTCAGCGGAAATCCTCCCACGCTTTTTGGATTGAACAAGATCCTTCCCGCAGCCACAGGACAACGAACCGACGCCCTGTTTCTGATCGAATATCGCGGGCCTGCATCGACTCAACTCAATCAACCCATCGCAAGCCCCAGCGCTTCGCCAACCCCATCGCCCCAAAGCGCTTCGTCCAACGTCTCGCGAGGCCGGTATTGAATCGAACATCCCTGGCATGCTCGCAGCGTTATCGCAGTCGAGCAAGCTAGTCGAGCAAGCTAGTCAAACAAGCCGTTCGCAAAATCGTCAGGACGGAAGACCGATAGATCTTCCAGCTTCTCGCCAATCCCAACAAATTTGACTGGCAGGCCAAACTGCTCTGCGATCGGAACGATCACGCCTCCTTTAGCGCTCCCGTCGAGTTTTGCGAGGACGATTCCGGTGCAGCCTGCTGCGTCGGAGAACCCCTTCGCTTGGCTGATTGCGTTCTGGCCTGCAGTTGCATCGAGAACCAATAGGACTTCATGGGGCGCTCCCACGACTTGCTTTTCGATGACCCGTTTGATCTTCTCCAGTTGCTGCATGAGATTGCTCTGGGTTTGCAAGCGACCTGCGGTGTCGAGGATGCAAACGTCAAAGGATTCGGCGACGGCTCGTTGCACGGTTTTGTAGACAACGCTTCCGGGATCTGCTCCGTGGTCGCCATGCACGATTTCGCAACCGATGCGTTTGGACCAAATTCTCAGTTGTTCCACCGCGGCCGCGCGAAACGTATCCCCCGCTCCCAACAGAACGCGGTTCCCTTCCGAAGTCAATCGATGAGCAAGCTTGGCGATCGAAGTTGTCTTGCCCGAGCCATTGACCCCGACCACCAAGATGATCGTAGGGCCGGACTCAGCCCGGTTTAACGCCGCACCTTTGCTCTGCAGGGACCGTCCAACTTGTTCCCGAATCACTTTCAAAACGTCATTAAACTCGATCCTGCGACTTCGATACGACTCGCTGATGGAGTCCCGAATCTTTGAAGCGGTATTTCCACCCATATCGGTTCGAACCAGCGTTGCAAACAACTGGTCCAAAAACTCGTCGTCAACGATTTGCCCTTCGCTTTTCCACAAGTCCCGTATGTCCGTCCGCAACAAATCGCTTGTTTTGGAAAGCGCACGTCGCCACCAGCTCGTCGATGCGGTTGCCTCCGACTCGGTTTCATTGCCCGTTTCCAAAGGGGTCGGTTTTTGCGAAGGGGGTTCCAACCCAAGGCGTTCGCTTGGCGGAACAACCGGATCGACCGCGTTGGGCTCGCTGACTTCAGCCTTTTTCTTTTTGCTCCAAAACACCATGGGTTGCTTTCAAACGAATTAGCTGGCCATAAAGAAAGCCGAATCGAATGCAGGAAGTTTAGCAGCAATGCCACATTGGGCAATAATGCAACCGCGTTCAATCGCTCGCATGGACGTATTTCTCCGCCCCCGGAACGGGATCATCAACGGCAGCCTCCCATCCGCGTAATGGCCTTTGGGGGCCATCAAAACGGAATCTTCTCCGATTTGTAACATCCCCTCGCAAAGCTTTGCGTTCGCAGACCTAGGGTTGTACGATCAGTGCAGAGTCGCTTTCCATGGGCCTAGCCAGCTCTCCTTTTCTCCGCGAACCAAACTCCGAATCTTGGAAGCTCCTCATGATTTCGCCCAAACTCTTTGACGAATCGCGACGCAATTGTCTGTGGATGTGTACACGCGTTTGCAAGCAGACGAGCAAGTGCTGGACCTGCATGTGGACGGGTATGTGTACGGGTATGTGGACAAGTGTGTGGAGGATGCGGCGAGGGAGGGTTTTCGTGACCTTTCTAGCGGCCGCGTTCTGTTTGTCGCAGACCCTCTTTGCGCAACAAACAGAGCTGTCCTCGGAGCCAACTCCTGCCCCGAACAAACCGCAGTCGATCTATATCCCGTACGACAAGCTCAAAGATGTATTCGAACGCGAAGGCCGCGGAGTGTTCCTGCCCTACGAGCAGTTCGAAAAGCTTTGGCAAGAAGCGCGTGCGGCAAAGAATCCGATTCTCGATACCAAAGCACCCGTCGGCTTCATCCTCGCCTCGGCAGAAAATATTGCAACAGTCGAAAAGGAACTCATGGTCGTTCGGGCTTCTCTCCAAGTCGAATTGCTGCAGAGCGGCTGGCATACGATCCCGCTGCGATTGAACGATGCCGCAATGCTCAGCGCAACGGTCGACAACGAGCCTGCCCGCATCGTCTACGATCCCGTCGGAGGCTATTCCCTCCTTTTCCAAAACAAACAATCAAATTCTCTTCGCATTCAAATCCATCTCGAATACGCCAAAGCTTACGAAAAATCC
Source organism: Pirellula sp. (assembly GCA_031412875.1). GTDB lineage: Bacteria > Planctomycetota > Planctomycetia > Pirellulales > Pirellulaceae > JBKCUI01. The sequence continues at coordinate 4,630 of JANODW010000502.1, forward strand.
CCCGGCCAAAACAGCGTCTCGATCTTTGCGCCTCAAGCCCCCGTGAACCAGTGGCGAATCAAAATTCCAGACGCGGGGGTCAAAGTTCAAGTGGATCCGATGCTCGCAACCACCGTCCCTGACACCCAAACGGACAAAGACTCGCCCGCTCCCGAAGGCACCGAAATCCTCGCTTTCGTCGGCGCCGCGCCCAACGTCCAAATCCGATGGGTACCCAAAACCCAAGGAGCGACTGGCATGGCACCCTTGGCAAGCGTTTTCGTACAGCACCGCGTTACGATCGATGAAGGGATCGTCCGAACCCATTCCCTGCTCGCCTACACCATCGAACGTTCCGAACTGACTCAGCTCTCCATCGCTATCCCACCCTCCCAAAAGATCATCAATGTCTTCGATCCAAACGTCCGGAAATGGGCTGTGGAACCCAGCGAAAATAAACAAAGAGATGCGCCGAAGCTGATTGTCGATCTATTTGAACCCGCCAAGCAATCGCAAAATCTCGTTGTGGAATGGGAGGAACCATTCGACGCGAAAACGCCCTCTGCGAGAATGATTCTTCCCCTGGACTGCCTCGATACCAGCCGGCAACAAGGGGTGATTGCGATCAAGATTGGGCCCGGGATCCGCGTTGAACCGACAGATCGCCGAGGGCTCATTCAATTGGATCCAACCGACCTGCCACCGCCCCTTTCCAAAGAAGCGTGTACGTTTGCCTACCGATTCTCCGCTGCCTCCTACCAGCTCAAATTCAAACCCAAAAAAGTCCAACCCACAATACGGGTCGATCAATGGCTCGAAGCGTTCGTCGAACCTCAAAGCCTCACGCTCGAACTCAAGTCGACCCATACCATCGAAAACGCGGGTGTGTTCCAATTGGAGTTCGAAATCCCTCCCGATTTCGAATTGCTGCAGGTCACAGGAAGAGCGGCGGACCATGTCGAAGCGGCGAGAATCGACAACTTTCGCGTGAGCGAGAGCAAAGATCGGCTCGTGGTCAACCTTTCCAAGCGTGCGATCGGGCAAGTCGGGACCGCCATTCAACTTCGCCGCAAAATCGATGACCCCAATCTGGTCAATCCTACCGGTGCAAGCAGCACGTTATCGATTCCCATCCCAAAATCGATCGGCGAATATGTTCAGTGGATGGAAGGCTGGATCTCGGTTTATGGCCCAGAAGGCCTGCGCATGCAATCCAAAGAAAAGATCGGTGCACGCGATGGAGTCGTGGCCGAATTGAGGGCCAAGTGGCCGACAGTATCCAGCTTGAAAACCGCAGCCTTTTCAGAAGCGATGATCCTGGCCCATGCGATGGAGCCGGTGTCGCTCTCGTTGGACATCGAACGAAAAAAACCGTTTACGGTGATCCGCCAACTGTTCGAAACCACCGTGGAACCTGGCGCTCTCAAGTTCCTTGCAACCTTCTTTGCCAAAATCCAGTACAGCAGCCTCGCTTCGTTGCGACTCGATATTCCCGAATCGTTAGCCAAGGAGATTCGCATCGTGACGCCAGGAATTCGCGAGTCGATCATCACCCCACCTCCTGCCGATCTCGCAGCCGGATATGTTGCGTGGGAACTCGTGGCCGATACGCCGTGGCTCGGAGAACGAACCTTTCAGCTCGGCTGGCAAAAACAACTAGATGGACTGGAGATTGGCAAAAAAGTAAAAGTGCCTATCCCGCGGTTGATCCCTCGGAATATAGATCAAGCATGGGGGCAGATCGTTTTGAATCGCAAGGACTCGATCGATTTGCAGATCGAAGGGGATAACAACGGTTTGCGGCCGATCGATCCTCGATATGACTTGATGCCCGGCGCGCGCTCGACCAATGCAGCCCGAGCGTTCGAGTTCCAATCGGATTGGAGCATGGACGTCGCAGCAACCCGCTATGCGCTCGAGAAGGTGAAACAAACCAACATCGAACGAGCATTCGTGCGCGCCGTGGTCACGCGAAGCAATCGAATCGGTGTCCACGCCACGTATCGGATGCGAAATGCAAGCCAACGGCTGGCGCTCTCGTTGCCCGACGAAGTTGAATTCGACTCGCAACCTCTTTTGATCAATGGACAAAGCGCTTCGCTCGAAAGAGGCAGTGCAAACCAACTTTTTATTCCCTTGTCCGGTAACGATCCTACCAAACCTGTTCTGGTCGAACTGCGATACACCACGGTTGGCGATCATCGCGAGATTTCATTGCCAAGTTTCCCGGACGCTCCCGCCGTTCAAACGATTTATCTCGGTGTTTTCTTGCCCAAAGAGCGCCTCCTATTGGCGTCTAACGGCCCATGGACCAATGAGTTTGAGATGCGTCCTGACGCCTGGCGCACCGATCCCCAATGCAGCAGCGATCCCACAAGCCTGATGAACTGGGTCCGAGAAGGAGTGTCCACGACCCGCCCGACGGAATTTCAGACCGATGGTGTGATGTATTTGTATTCGACCTTGCGCCCCGAACAAGGCCCAACCGGATCATTGAAATTGACCGCAATGGAGGAGAGATGGTGGATCGGTCTCACTTTGTCGGGCTTGCTCGCGCTTGGGTGCCTGTTCGTCTTCCGATCCCTCAGGTCCAAAGTGGTGGTCGTGGCGTGCGCGATTGGCCTCCTGACTGCAGTGGGGGCGTTTGCCCCGACCCTGGCAAGTCGCTTGCTATCCGGCCCCGCGTATTACGGTGGTCTGCTGGTGCTCGTCCTATGGGGTACACGCGAATTGCTCTTCCTGATCCCGCCGCGAACGGCTCCCCCGATCCCGATCCGCGAGCCGTCCGAGCTAGCCGCCGAAGGCCAAGCATCGCCACCTTCCGATCCCGTTCCTGCTCCATTGCAGAACCAAGACGAGAAAGGGGGCCATGATCATGCTTAAACAGCTTGCCATTCTATTCATAATGGTCCTCGGTGCCGCCGTTGGAATGAGCACTTTGCTTCTTTCGATCGCCACCGCTCAAGATAAAGACGACGCAGACGTCGGCATGCCTTGGCTACCCACTCGCGAGATCCATATCCCCCTTCACGAACTTCCGATTTTGCTGGGAGGAAAAAACGAACGAACCTTCATGACCCGTTCTGAATACGAGGCGCTTCTTAAAAAAGCAAAGGCCAACTCGGCACTCTTGGCAACGGAACATCAAGCGGCCTTGTTGCTCAGCAAGATCCCTCAATATGCGATCATGACCGAGGCACAGCATCGTATCGAAATGCAATCGGGACGCGCCTTGATCCAGTCCGACATTTCTATCGACATCCTTAAGCCAGGCTTGCATTCGGTGCACTTGCCGTTGGAACATGTTGGGCTGCTGGAGGCAACTGTCGACGACCAACCCGCATTGCTGTCCCCCTCGCTCGATGCCAATCGCCCGGGCGCAACACTCTTTTTAAAAGACCAAGGCCGCTACCAACTCCGATTGAAAATGGGTGCTGCCGTGAGCTCTGCTGCAGCCGTGCAAGCCCTAAAAATAACACTCCCTCAAGCGGCAGCAAATAAATGGACCATGCAAGTCCCAGGGAACATCGAGATCCTTTCCGGAGCGCATGTCCGCTCGCGACGCGTGGATGCAGCCTCGAACTCGACCCATTTGGAATGGCTCCCCAACCTCGTCGACGGGGACAAACTTTCTTGCCCGATCCATCTTGTTATGACTCTGAACAACAAAATGCTCCGGGAGTCCAATGCGTTCGAAGCGAGAAGCTTCCTGCTGTCCCAAATTTCACAATCCTACGAACAACTCACGCAACGGGTAGAGATCACCGTCCACAATGGCTCGGTCAGCAAACTGCGCATCGCCTTTCCTGACGGTTTTGAAGTTCGCAGCGTCGCTTGCCCACTGCTTTCAAAATGGCAAGTGTCTCGCAAAGGCGACGCTGATGAAGCCGATGCGGCGGATCGAGTTGATCGTGTTGGTCACGCCGCTTCGCAGTGGCTGGAATTGGAATTACGCGAACCTGCCACCGACCAAGTTCTCGTCGATATCGTCGCCAGCAAGCCCGCGAGGAGCGACTACTCCGAAGTTCCTGTCGTATGGACTTGGCCAAACTGCGTGGTCCTCGATGCGGTAAGCCAAACCGCGATCCTGTCGCTCAGTCTCGAACGCGGGCTGCAGATGGATGTGAACCATTTCGGTCACTTGATCCCAATCGATCCATCGGCCGTCGAACAAGCGATCTCTGCTTCGCTGCGAAACGCGGAGCCCACCGCTTCCCAGTTCCGCTCGGTCATCTCTCTCTACGCGCCCGATTCGAATCAAGATGTTTCCGGTGCGATCACCAAGCCAAAAGCCATCCCAAAGATTTCGACGAATATCGCCATGACCATCAGCAATGCGGGCGCGCGAGCCCATTCGATCCTCGATGTCGAAACCGGCAGCGAGAGCGTGGACCATTTGGACCTCAACTTGCCTGCGGAGTGGCGACTACAGAGCGTCAAAAGGTCGGATGGTACCGCCCTGCCATTCGAGATTTTACAGCGGGAGCAAGAGTCGCCGCGTACACGTGTTCGAATGGCTCGACCGTTGGCTGCTTCGTCGGCACACCAAATTTCTTTAGAGTTTGGAGCGGTGCCGAATGGCTGGCTGGGAGATTGGAGCGAGCGAACGATTCGATTCCCGAAAATAGAAATTGACGAATCGGAAACGCTGCAAAGCGTCTTGTCCGTGATCGCCCAGGATGATTTTGCGATCGAAGTCGCCGAGGGAAAAGACCTGCTCACGCTTTTTGAAAACGAGCGAGTCCTGTTACGAGTCCAAGGGGACGGCAGCGGCCCGTCGTTCTTGGCCCAAAATCCCGACTGGTCGCTTGAGCTATTGGCCAAGCGCAAAACAACCCAGCTCACGGCAGAGGTCTTTTCTTTCTTCAAAATCGAATCCGATGGAATCCAATCGGTGTACGAATTGCATTTGGACGCAAAGCAGGCTTCGCAAGATAGTTTCTCCTTTTCGCTACCCAGTACCACACCGCAAGAAATCACGATCCGCGGATTGAATGGTGTTTCGGTCAAAGAGTCGACCAGCAAAATGGAGGGTAACGACCGCGTATGGGCCGTCAAACTGGCCAGCCGCCAAGTGGGCTTGTTGAGGTTGCGGATCGAGTTTTCACAAAGCCTCCCGACCGGCGTGGACTTGGCCATGAGTAACCCTTCAATCAAAAATACCATCTATCAAACGGGCGTGATCGCTTTAGAAGGGGATGACGAATTGGAGATCGCGATCGTGAAACATCCCAGGACCGCCGACGTTGGCGAACTCACCGAATCGGAGTATGCGATCGGGAATCGGCTTCTAGGCGTTTACGAATACTCTGCAACGGGACAATCTCGCGAAGTAGTCATACGAGCCGAGCCACGCGGGCTGCTTGCCGTTCCCACCACCATCGTCGAACGGGCAGAGCTGCATACGGCATTGTCTGATCAAGGTGTGAGCTATCATGTTGCGGAACTCCATCTGAAAACAAACGGCGGGTTTCTTCAAGCGTCCCTCCCCTCCAACGCAACCCTTTGGTCCGTCCTAGTCGACGGCTCCCCCTCCTTGCCTCAGCGGAGCGGCGATCAACTCCTCATCGAACTGCAATCAAGCTCGCGACTCCCCAGATCGCATGAGGATCATGCTCGCCTGTTGCGGATCGCTTACCAAACCCCGATTCCAACGATTGCAATGAGAGGAGCGGTCGATCTCGTCGCGCCAACGCTCGCCACGATGGAAACAGCCACAAGCTCAGCGCTTGCCATTCCCATCGTCGATATGGATTGGCAAATCTGGGTGCCAGACGCGTTGAACGTCATGGGGTGCCAAGGAGATTTGACCCTCTCGCGAGCTTCTTCCGATTCCGGTTTTCCGTTCAATATTCTGCATATATTCGGCCTTGCCCACCCAGCAACACGCAACGTCTTTTTGAACATCCGAGACTCCCAACCCGAACCGGCAGTCTTGCCTCAATCGCAATCAAACATGCCCTTCTCCTCTCAAGCAGTACCGACACCCAACACAGCTTCGCTAGGTATCCCCTCCCAACAAGCCCTCGACGGACTGCGAACGTTGCTCATAGAATTCGAGCCGCCCAAAGCTTGGCGGGCAGTCACGCTGGCTGGCTTTGGCGATAACCCCCGGGTGCGACTTTCGATCACCAATCAGTCGAAACTCCGTTGGATTGCGATTGCGATAGGCGCGCTCACTGCGGCTTTCGGCATTGCTACTCGCTCGCATTCGCTGTTGCGAGCAACGCGATGGGCGACGATTGTTATGGCTCTGGCCGTTGGTGGTTCCCTACTGAGCCCTTGGCCGGAAGAAACCGGGTTGCTGGCAAGCGGTCCGTTTTACGCCGCGCTCATCGTCCTGACGCTAACGGTTTTCAATGCCGCTTCGAGACCTGTTCGCGATCGATTGCAATGGTCTTCGAAGAAGTGGAGCGTAGGGCTCCCTGCATTGTTGCTCCTTTCCATTTGGAACTTGAACCACCCTGCTTTCTCTCAAGAGTCACCACCTCCTCGCGATCTCCCAACGAGTCGGCAATGGGACACTCTGGATTCATGGATAGCCGCATTCAAGGTGCACGCGAACGGTGGCGTTGCGCCGCTGGAGATTCCTGCCGACGCCATCTTGATTCCCTATTCGCCGGAGTCTGCAATGTTGAATGGGGGAGAACAAAAGATCCTCGTCCCTCATTCGACCACCATGCGGTTGTTAAAAATGGTTGATCCCAGGGGATCCGAAAAGAAGCCGACCGAACCCCCCGTCGACTATTCCGTCTCTGGCTTGGTTGCAACAACGACTCTCGATCGAGAAGATGCGCTGACCCTTTCGTTGAGCCTGAACATTGTGCCGCACACCACACGCAGCATTCTTGTCCCGTTTGCATTGGAGGGTGCGGCATTGGTCTCTGCGGATTTGGATGGCCATCCCGCCTCCCTTCGCAGTGGTCCACAAGGATTCGCTTTGTTGGTCGAGGGAACTCGCCATCAAAAGTTTAACGCCGCATTTCAAATCCCCATCAAACGGCTAGGGGGCTGGCAAATCGTCCAAGCAAAAATCCCTTCGGCTCCGTCGGCGAGATTGCAATTGAATGTGCCGTCCGCCAGTACCGAACTCAGAATGATTGGACTGCCAGATGCCGAACAGCGTCTGACCACGCGCGACAATGAAGAGATTCAAACCAGTCTTTTAGCCGACGGCTCACTTTCGTTTCAATGGCGCCGCAAAGTTTTTGAAAGGGTCGTCGATCAAGGCCTAAGCGTGGATAGCGATTGCTCGCTCAAGGTCGAAGAGCAAGGGATCCATCTGGCTTGGAATGTTCGACTTGATTTTCGCGGCGGCAATCGGGATCGATTCGAGTTCGAACTGCCGACCGGCCTCGACGTCGAAAAAGTGAGTGGAAAAAACATACGCGGCTGGAGCATCGAATCGAGAGACGAGAGACAGGTTCTCAAGGTGTCGCTCCTCAAATCTGCGAACGATTCCGAGCAACTTGCGATTTTCGCACGCCTACCACAGCGAATGGGTGCCGGCCAAAACCAACTCGTTCCCATACCTCGACTCATCGTGCCCGACGCGATGGTTCAGCGAGGGCGTTTTTCTATCGTTCGCAGCGCCACGCTCGATATAGAAATCGCAACTGCAGACGGCCTCGTACGGGAAGACTTGAGCAAGGATAGCCTTTTGGTTGCCACCCATAGCCCAATCCCGTTGCAACCGTTCCAAGCGTACCGCTACGCATCCAAAGACTATCAACTCAGCCTCAAAATCAGCGATCAAATGAGGCTGCTTTCGAGCCGTCTCGAAACAACGCTTCGCGTCAGCCGAAACGAATCGCAACTGCAATCGCGAATACGTTTGTCCACCGGCGATCGTCCACTGTTCCGAACCAGCTTCGAGGTTGATGCCGATTGGGAATGGAGCATGCCAACCGCCGACGCTCCCTTCGAATGGACTCTTTCCAAACCTCAAAACGGAAAAAGAACGTTGGATATGCTCTTCCGAAATGGTCAACACGGGACCGTCGTTATCGGATTCGTTGCAAAACAAGTTCGCCAGAGCGACGCTCCATCGAACGAGTACAGTATCGAACTGCCCAAAATAATAACCTTGAATGCAACGTCGGAAAAAGGGGAACTAGCCGTCTTTGCGGACGCCGGGGTCGATGTTCGCCCGGAAGGACTCGTTGGGTGCTCTGTGGTCGGGGCACACAGGGACACACGTGGGACAGAATCGATGGGAGCAATCCATTTGGACGTGCCCCGCGCCGCGATCTCACTGGATGCCGCGGACTACCAGGGAACCCTCCGGTTCCAGCCTCGAAAACCTATTGTGACCGCCATGTCGATCAGCAATGTGAAAGTCACGCGGCGGTCTTTAGAAGAGACTGTTTTCATCGAATGGGAGATCAAAGAAGCGGGAGTCCATCGCTTGGAGTTTTTAATGCCGAACCAGCTCAAAGACGCAGTCGTTTTGGGGCCTATGATTCGCAATGTTTTGCGAACGCCCTCATCGGAACAAATCGATGCACCATGGAAAATTGCGATCGAACTGCAAGAAGAAGTAATCGGCCAATATCGAGTTCTGGTGCAGAAGGACTCGCCTCTGCCATCGCAAGTCCACTCCGTCCCCATCCCGGTCATCTTGACCGGATTGGTGGAGCATCGATTTGTAACATTAGAGAATTCGGGGCGCGATGAGATTCTGATCGATTCGCTAAAGGGGGTCACTCCCTTGGTGAGGGGCGATTCCCAGTGGATCCACTTAAAGGCCCTCCTGGGAAGCGATTCGGCAGACGTCTATCGCGTGTCGGAGCAGTCGACTTCTACCGAGCTCGGTTCGATTCCAGTGAGCGATGCGGCGATGACCATCCAAGCACAGTCCCGATCGTTGGTCGAATCGTCGACCGCCCGAATTGGATTGGCGCAATGCGTTGTGTCGGTCGATGAGGCGAGCAACTACCGCGCAACGCAAGAGTTTCGAGTCGAAAATGGGAGCGAGTCGTTCTTGGAATTGGAAATGCCAAGCGGGTCAGAGCTGTGGACGGCGAGCGTTGCTGGCGCCTCAGTCAAACCGATCCAGTCCCCCAATCAAGCCAGGAAAGCGGGCGCCAAGCGACTTCGTTTGCCCCTCATACGCACCCAAGCTGGTGATCTCGACTATGCAGTAGAGCTCAAGTACGCAGGCAAGCTCAGCAAACAAGGTTTCACAACCAAATGGGATTTCCCCTTGGTGCAATCCATCAACATCAATGTCGAACTCAGTCAGGTCAAATTGCTGTTGCCCCAAAATCAATACTGGTACGGTTTCAATGGGACACTCGGCAGAGTTCAAGATGAATCGAGCTTCTTGGCCGGGTGGTTGTTGCATAAAAACAAACAAATAGACCGGCTCTCTCAATTGTCCTCTCGCGATTCAGAACTTTTTTCAAAGATCCGTGCCGAGGGAAACCTAGCCCAACTGGAATCAGATGTAAAACTGCAACTTGGCAACTCCAAGTTCGATGCGAACGGAAACTCAGAGTTGCGTCAACAGATTGCCGAGAACGACTTTGCCGTGAACCGAGCGAAAACCCAAAACGCAAAAAACTCAGCCCAGACACAACCGACAGCACCCAATTCGGCAGACAATCGCCAGTCGTTAAACATCCTTTTGGGATCGCAATTTAACTACCGCTCGGGCGGCAATCTTCCTAACAACCCAAATGGCTCGGGAGCCAACACGGCTTCGCAACCACAACAAGTTCCAACCGCGAATCCACCCATCCAAAACAGTTTGGGAATTCAGGGGTTCCAAAATCGAGAATCCCAAATCCCGGGTGAGGAACAATCCAAGGATAGCCGAGGTCTTGCCGAACGCTACAAATCCAAATTGCAAATGTCCAATGCCATGCAAAGCGTAGCACCCCCGGCTGGCGCTCCAACAGGCCCGAGCAATGGACTTATGAACGGAGCGTTCAATGAACTTCCTGTTTTGGAACTTGCAACCAACGGACAGAAACCAAGCGAGACCTACCTGTCGAGCTTGTCCATTACCCTGCCGACGCGAGGCAATGAATACTTTTTTTCCACCCCTCGGGGTGAAGCAGAGCTCAGCGCCCACGGAATATCTAAATCGATCGCTTGGCGAAGCTTGGGAGCGGTACTACTGGTTTTTGTAATGTTCGTTCTGCGCGGTGGGCTTTTTTCGTACAAACCAAAGCTCTCTCAATAGTCCATTTCCTTACCCCCGAGCCGTCGAGCTTCGCGTTCAAAGGGATTGTCTCTATAAAAGCGTTTGCCCCGGAACCACAAATAGAGAGAGCACGAAAAATAAAGGGGCAGCATCAATGGCCCCCACCGCTCATACTGTGCAATGTGAACGGCTTCATGCTTTCTGGATATCTCAAGCGAAGCATCGGTTTGCCCGAGAATCACATGCCCCAACGTGAGCGCCAATGTGAACTCGCCATTAGGCAGTTGATGGATAAACCACTTCACTCCACCCTCATAGAATTCAATCGCTCCTCCAACCATGCGAACTTGAGTTCCAAAAAGCATCCCTATCAAGCCAATCGCGAGTCCCAGTGCAGTATACGGCAATGCCCACAGCACAACGAAAACGCCTCGGAGACGCTTTAGAATCTTTTCCATCTGCTGACACCACGCCAATCTGGTCCACGACAATTGTCTATCTCGTTGACTCTAATCCAGCAGTGGGGACTTTCAATGGCACAATACAGATTGTCAATCAGCGTACCGCTTTTTTAGCCTTAAATCGCGTTAGGTTGGATCACTAATACCGTAGGATGGGACCATTGTCCCGTCCGTTTCTTAGTCCCGTCCGTTTCATTGTCCGGTCCAGTTGTTCGTTCGGGACAATGGTCCCAAACTACGGCTGGGGTGTTTCAGCCCGCCGCTTGCCTGTTGAAGGGAATGCAAAGGATCGAGTTATTTTTTCTCATTGACCGACTTGGCTAACTCCCGAATCAACTTCTTCATCTCGGCAAGTTCGGACTTGAGGTCATCCATATCTTTTTTGAGCTCATCGGAGCTGTCTTTCGAACTGAAAACTTGGGCCTTACCTTGCTTAAAGATTTCTCGATTGAGGCCCTTCATTTTTTCTTCGAAAGCCTTCATCCCTTCTTCGTCTAGTACGTATCCACCGGTTGGAAGAGAGAGTTTGATGTCCTCGAGTTGAATGTCCGCTGACTTCATCTTTGTCGGCTTGACCTTTTTCACGATGGTTTGGTCATCGCGTTTTACTTCGATTACCACTTCCGCTTCTTTCTTGCCCGCCTCCTGCAATGCATTGGTCAAGTCGGAAATCTTGCTGATCTTTTTTGCGTTGATTGCCACCAACACATCGCCTTCTTGGATACCTGCTTTTTGCGCTGGGGAATCATCGGAAACCGCCTTCACCTCGAGCCCTAGCTTGTCATCGTTCGCTTTGGAGCCTTCCTCCCCGTCCGACTGGACACATTGGACGCCGATTCTATAGCTTTCCCCTTTCGGATCCCTGAACAACTGGGTAGTGAACAACTGACCTATCACCTTTTTGCCATCGGCATTTTTATCGTCCCCCTGAACAATCACGGTGGCATTCGCCCCGTTCTTTACGGTCGCCTTCAAACTCTTGGACGAGCCATCTTTGTCTACCTTGCTTAATGTGGCTTCGATTTCTTTGAGAATCTTCTTTGTTAGATCATCGCTTACACCGGATTTTTCCAATTCTTTAGCGACCTTCTCTTGAATGCTTTTCGCATCGAACTCGTCGCCGGTGCTCGTCACTACAACATTGAGGTTGCGTGTTGCTTTGGGATTCTCCTGCGCCTGCAACGAGATCGCATTGCCAGCGAACATAGATGCCACGCAAGGGACAATAAACCATTCCAATCGCATTTTCATATTCCATTCCTTTTCAAAAATTAGGAGTCGTTACAAAACTTCTTGTGCCGTGCTTTTCAACACGGACCACTACATTTTTCGCCGATCGTTACGCGATCGCCAAATTCCAGACGGTCTTAGAACCCGTAGGGTTTTAAACCCACATGCTTGACCGGAACGACAATACTGCGTCCGTCGTTTAGTTTCCCGGTGTAATACTCCGGCCTCACGTCTAGCTCGTAGCCATCGCGACGCAGCCGTTGATTGATTTTTGCGATCTCATACATTTCTCGGGCCACAAACAAATCGTGACCGGCTTCCCGCATATCGTACACAGGGATCTCTGATTTCTCCTCGTTGGGCCCCGACACCAACATCTTCATGTCGGTTTCGTAGGGGTAATTAGCCGGGGAAAGCCGCTCGTTCGCATCCGGTTCGCTTGATCGCTGATCCGCAATCGTCGGGGCTTGGGGAGGGTTCAACCCGATGATCTTGGGAAGGAACGAGCCACCGAAGACGCCTAGTCCCAGCAAGAAACTTGCCGCCAAGGTGGTCAACCAGGAAAATCCTTTTTCGACCCCTTGAGGGTTGGAATGCGGAATGCCGACAATACTTATGATAGGCTGCATTCCTTCCGATTTTGTTTGCGATTCATTCAATGCTGGCTCAGGGACCGACAGGTCGTGCGCCGTGTCATTGCGGTGTTTCCAATCTACCAGCAACTCCTTAGACCACTCCCGATCCTCCAGGAGCGCCAAAGCCAATACCCGCCACGCCGCGGGCTCCGTGCCTATTTCGCGCAACAGCAAAGCTCGGGTTTCATGGGAGCACTCTCCGTCAACAATTGATTGCATCTGCTCTCTAGTAATCATTTCTTGCTTAAAAAAGCTCTCCCGAATTCATCATGGCTCGCAACGATTTCCTCGCCTTGAGCAGTCGATACTCTACGGTCTTAACAGTGATACCCAAATGCTCAGCGAGTTCTTGGTAACCCCAACCCTCGGTGTATTTGAGCATGAGGATCAACCTGTCTTGAGGATCCAATCGTTCCATCGCCTCCGAAACACTCCTTATACGTTCTTCACGCATTAACCACTCGCCAGGCAACGTATCATCGGTCTGCGATGTAGCGCAACCTGCGGCGATCACGCCGTCGACCAGTCTTCGTCGCCGACCAGTCGAACGATGGTGGTTAATGACTTTCCTGAGCGCAATACGGTACAACCAGGGCGCGACTTTAGTCGGATCGGTAGGCTTGGAAGGTTGTCGAATAGCAGCTAACGCCACTTCCTGCAAAACATCCTCGGCCGCCTGGCGATCCGCCAACCGCGCATGGATGACCGTTGATAACCAACGACGGTTGGTCTCCAGGGCTTGAGCCCAGTCAATCGTTCCCATGCGTTGGCCATCCATTGGCATTCTCAAGGCTGCTGCAGTCATTATGGATAGAGAGTCGCATGGCCCCGTCCTTTCCCTGAACCCTGAACCTCTTTTTGTAAAAATAGTGGACGGCTCAGTATTTGCTTTGACTTTGGTAAGGCTTTTCTCAGAACTTTGATCAGATTCAGCCAAGCATGTCGGTAGGAGTGCTTTGGGTCAATAATGCGTTTAAACTTGAGCCTGTAGCGCGAGCCGAGGATTTGCAGCAAAAAATCGGCTTGCGCCGATTCATGCCAACGTGCTTAGCGACCTTGCAACCCGATGGTCGCTTTAAATTTGTCCGGAGCTGTCGGGACGTATCGGCTGCTTAGCCATGGCGTATCCATTAAACCGCCAGTTTGAGCGTCGGAACCCCGTTCTTGAGGGCCCAAACAGCAGCTTCGGTGCGATCGCTCGCATTGAGTTTTCGCAACACGTTTTGCACATGCTCTTTGACCGTTTCTAGACTGATGCCAAGCACCGTGCTAATTTCTTTATTGCTCAACCCCAAAGCCAAGTGGCTGAGAACTTGCAATTCTCTTTTAGTCAAATGGTCGGTGTTCGGATTGTCTTGAATTGCAGGCACCGTCAAAAACTTCGTAGACATCGTCAGCAACGACTCGCTCGACGGAGTCTTGCTAGGTGCTTTGGCGATCGACCTCAATAAGCACGAGGTATCCATTTTTTTTAGCACGAAGTCGAACAGTTTGCTTGCGGCTGCTCGAGCGAGGTACGTCGGGTTTTCTTCTCGCGTGTAAATTAAGATGGTCAAGTGAGGGTTTGCTTGTTTGATCTCATCAGCCACGTCTAAGAACTCGGCATCGTCGAATCGAAGCTCCGTTATCAGCAGATCAAACGCGTTGGATGCAAACTCCGCTCTCATCTCACATAGGTTTTTTGCCCAGTGGATTGACGAATACCCTTCCGTCGACAGCAAAACGGAGATGCCCCGAAAGGTGATAGGACTATTTTCTGCACATAGAATTCGCATTGAGAATCGCCTAAATAATCAGGGGCTGTGACTGATTGTTCATCCCTTCAGAGAAGAGATAGGATGGCAAAAAACTCAAGCCATTATAGCGAATCCAGGATCGTCAATGGGGTGAGCCCCAACCAACGCAGGGACTGAGGTCACTGCGTTCTATTGGGGCTCA
>JANODW010000503.1:0-16243 GCA_031412875.1 Pirellula sp.
CGGGACAATGGTCCCATCCTACGGTAATACTGATCCTGCCACTCGCCAAAAGGCCAAACATCGAAGCGATCCTGAGGCTGGCACAAGGCCCCCCCACATGTCTAGGCGAAAACCGAATCGTAAACCGAATACCAATTCTCCAGATTTTTAATGGTTTGGTTTTGACGCTTCTTATGCATGGCGAGGAGTTGTCAGTACGAAGTTGACACGTGCACGGGAGTCTGCGTAAACTGGCTATCGGATGTAGAATGTTCTTCTCCCATCTTTCGCCCGAGTCCAATGTGCTTATTGACCAGTCAAAATGGGATTCCTTGCTGGAGGCCGCTCGAGATGGCGATCGGGATGCCATAGGTCAACTATTGCAAGCGTATTGGAATCCGCTTTGGAAACAAGCCGTTGCGAAGATCGACGGGAGCTTGCAGGGCAAGCAAGCCGCGTCGGACTTGGTTCAAGAGACGTTTTTTGATGAGCAGAGCTGTTTCAAGGACTTCCGAGGTTCGACCCCAGCCGAGATGCAAGCTTGGCTGAATTCGATACTGACCAATAACATGCGCGATGTTTGGCGTCATTACTGCGTCGCTCAAAAACGACAAACTTCATTGGAGAGACCACTTCATACTCTTGACGTCTGCATTGAGAATCGAGGAACGGATTCTGGCACTCCGTCCGCCCATTTTCAAAAGCAAGACAAAATTGAATTGGTTCATCGCGTTTTGCAATCGATGCCTCAGCACTATGCCACGGTGATACAGCTTCGACATTGGGAAGCGTTGACCTTCGAAACGATCGCAGTTCGTATGGATAAATCGCCCGACGCGGTTCGCCAACTTTGGTATCGGGCGATTGAGCGGTTTACGAAGGAGATGGTTTCTCATGAGAATCGATGAAGAACCCGAGGAAGAGGACCCGGTTTTTCGTCTGCTTTTGGATAGTGAAGAGCACGGAAAAATCGAACTTTCTACCGCTTCAGACAGCCTGTCCTTGGACGAGTGGCATCGCTTCGATCGCTTGAAAGAGGCTTTGGAAGCGATTCGCATTGCAAGCAGCAACGAAACCGTTTTCAGCGAGAAGCTCGACGAGAATTTCCATCGCGACAACGACGGCACAGAGTCTCCATTCCATATTGCGTTATCGAATCGGTTTGAAGTAGTGCGACAACTAGGTTCGGGAGGCTTCGGCGTTGTGCTCTTGGCATGGGACAAACAACTCCAGTGCAATGTTGCCTTGAAAGTGCCACGTCCAGATATTTTACTGACCACATCGCTCGTGAAACGCTTCCTCCGCGAAGCGCAAAATGTTGCGAAGCTGAGCCACCCGAACATCGTCCCCTTGCTTGGAACGGACGAAACATCGGAGATCCCGGTCATTGCCTATTACTTTTGCGACGGCCCGACGCTTTCAAAGTGGCTTGCTGAACAGCAGGAACCAGTCACGCCGCAATTGACGGCTCAGATCGGAATCTTGCTCGCTGCAGGCGCTCAGCATGCACATAGTCGGGGTATCCTTCACCGCGACATAAAACCAAGCAACATTATTCTGGAGCCATCGACAATTGGGGGTGAATCTCATGGGTTTTTATACCAGGGATCTACTTGGACACCACGCATCACGGACTTCGGAATTTCCAAGACGATGGAAACAGACGAGGGTGAAAGGCAAACGTATACCGGCGCGGTAGTAGGTACATTGGAATACATGCCACCGGAACAAATCTCCGGTCGCCAGAAAGACATCGGAACACATTCCGATATCTACTCACTGGGGGTGGTTCTTTTTGAGCTTTTGGCCAAGCAGCTACCTTTTACGCATGGACAGTCGTCTGCGCGTGCACACGGAATAGCGTTCCAAGAACCGCCGTCCATTCGACGCATTCGCCCAGATGTGTCTCGCAGCTTAAATGCCATATTGACCAAGTGCCTCAAGGCCAATGGCGAAGAGCGCTACCACACAGCAAAGGAACTTTCTGAGGACTTAACCCGATTTTTAAACGACAAACCTGTTCTTGCAAGGTCCTTCTCACCCGTCGAGCGTCTTAGCCTTTGGACGCGACGACAGCCTGCACTTGCGAGCTTGCTAACAGCGTGCACTGTTTCGATTGCATTTGGCATCGGACTTTCGATACTCTATTTTGCCAATGTGACTCGTTATGCCGATGCTTTGGGAACCGCCAACGAAGAGTTGGTCAAATCGAATCAAGAACTCAAATCTCAGAAGGACATCGCCGAAAAGGCCTACACCAAGATCGCTCTGCAGAATTATGCAATTGACATGGCAGGGGCTTGGAAAGCGTACGAGGCGGGAGACCTAGTTGGCTGTAAAACGATCCTCACGAAGCACCAGCCGAAAGAGGGCACTCTAGATTTGCGAGAAGTCGCGTGGAGGTTCTTGTGGAATAAATTGAATCGTCCATCCCAAAGCACTAAAATATCCGAGTCGTCCCTCTACTTTATTGCGTTTTCAAACGATGGCAAACGCGTTGGGACGGTTGGGAAAGATGGCATGGTTCGCGTTTACGACTATGCAACGCGTATCAAGATCAAAGAATGGAATGCAGGACAAAGTGAGGTAAATTGTCTAGCGTTCAGCGACGATGACCGAATCTTGGCGACCGCAGGGGACGATGGACATATTGGAATTTGGGATTTCGAAACTTCCAAATTAATCCGACGCATTCCGTCTTTTAAGGAACCAGTCCACCAGGTTTGTTTTTATGATTTTGGTGGCAAGAATTGGATCATCGCTTGCGGCCGAGATCCCGTGATTCGCATCTTCCACTGGGAGACGGGCGAGTTGGTGAAGGATCTGATTGGCCACCGGCGGACAGTGCAAAGTTTGTCGCTAAACGCGAGAGACAAGCGTCTGTTTTCAGCAAGCGACGACGGATCCCACCGCGAATGGAATTTAGAGTCGTTCGAACTCGAACACGAAAATGTTGATTCAGCTTTCAGCAAGCAGACAGATGTCCTCGCATCGAATACTTCGCCTGCTGTGTATTTTTCTTTAGCCAATAACTTCGTTCGTCGGAGGAATGGTGCCGATCCGACCGAGGAAATTGATTTCATTAAAATGACCCATGCACCGTCGTGTCTTGCAATGGCACCGCAGGGAAATGAATTGGCCATTGCAGATCGAAGTGGTAGCCTGACAGTCATTCCGATCGATGCCAATGGCCAAAAACTTGATAACGGTGTCCCCTATCCCAACGCATGGCTTGCAGAGCAGTCTAGCGTAAATGAAATAGCTTATAGTGGAGATGGAGTACTTCACTCTGTCGGTGAAGACGGAAGTTGGAAGAGTTGGACCATTTCCCCACGGACAGATCAAATCGATGTAGATTTAGGTAGCTTGCCTATTGATTATGCGCCTCGCATTCGGCGCGACCATCTGTATCGCGATCATCTCGCTGTGGGGAAAATTAGATCGGTTAACCTGGTCGATTGGTCTATTGGTGAGAAGACTTGTAGGCCGTTCGGAACCATAGAGAAAGAGTCTGGACACATCTTGATACTTCCCGGAGGTCAGCAAATGGTGACGTATTGTTACCCAAGCCATGTTGGTCTGTGGACACGTCAGGGTAACAATTGGTGGCGCCAGTGGAATGTTGACTTGAATACCCCCGACGTTTTATTTGAAGATTTTGAGCCGACGAATGGTTGGCTGGCTGTCAGCGTATCTGAACCGAGGAGGATTTTGATTCTAGACATACACACTGGCAAGGTGCTCAATACTTTGATCGAGCAAACGCAGATCATCGGCGCCTTTAAGTTTCTTAATCACGGGAAGTCTTTTGCCTTTTCAGTCGACAATATCGTACGCATCGGCAATATGTCTGACAAATCGGTTTCGCGAGAACTAGTCCATGAGCGGGAATTGCAATTGGTGGTTCCGTACGCGGAGGATCGACGCCTCCTGACGACCTCCAAAGATTTGCGTATCCGAGTATGGAATCTAGAAAACGGTGATCTTGAGTCTACATTGGAAGCAACGGAGCACAGCATATCATCCGTTCTGGTTTCCCCGAATCAAAAGAACATCTTTACGTTTGAAGACGATGACACATTTATGGTATGGGATGCACGTGTCATGCAACCGCTCCTGCGGTATCGATCAAAGATGTTCGAGGCACCTTACACGGTCGCAGTTCCAAGAGAACACGCCCATGACCGTTCTATTCGCCTGACTGACCAATACCTGATGCGTCAAAAACGCAATCGCGTGATTGCGGACCGGATAGAACTGCCAACGGACGACGGGAAACGGTATTGAAGCGAGCGGCAGGATCATTCCTAATGTAGGATGGGACCGTTGTCCCGTCCGTTTGTTCGTTCGGGACAATGGTCCCAAACTACGGCTGGTTTGTAGCGTTGTTAGACCAGTGCCGGGAATGGTGCGACCATTCAGATTTGGTATGATCCGTCGAATAGCGTCGCTTTTTCGCGGTTATGTTTCGATTATTCCAGGAGTTCGCTGTCCATGCCTTTACCGATTCCGCCTGTTGCCAATGCGCCGCGTCGCCTTTTGATGGGGCCTGGACCGAGCGATACCCATCCTCGAGTGCTGGCCGCACTGGCCCAGCCCACGGTCGGGCACTTGGACCCTTACTTTTTGAAGATCATGAACGAAGTGCAGGCCATGCTTCGCGAGGTCTTTCAAACAACCAATCCGTTGACTTTGGCCATCAGCGGGACTGGTTCTGCCGGCATGGAAACTTGCGTGGACAATTTGGTCTCCCCGGGCGATCGAATGGTCGTGGGGGTGAACGGGGTCTTTGGCGGCCGGATGAAAGACGTTGCTGAGCGAGCGGGTGCAAACGTCTTTGCGATGGAACGCCCGTTCGGTGAAGTGTTCACGCTCGAAGAAATTGAAAAGGCGGTCAAGACGCACCAACCCCATGTCGTCGGCATCGTGCACGCCGAGACATCGACAGGTGCTTGCCAGCCCATGGAAGGGATTGCCAAAATTTGTCATGATGCGGGAGCATTGTTGGTCATGGACTGCGTGACATCGCTGGGCGGCCGCCCAGTCTGTATCGATCAATGGGGCGTCGACGCAGCTTACAGTGGAACCCAAAAATGCTTGAGCTGCCCACCTGGCCTTTCCCCGCTAACCTTTGGACCTCGCGCGCTGGAAAAACTAGACGCTAGGAAGTCCAAAGTTCAATCGTGGTATCTCGATCTCAGCATGGTGCGAAACTATTGGGCTGAGTCATCGCGAGTTTACCATCATACGGCTCCCATCAACATGAATTACGGATTGCATGAAGCGTTGCGGATTGTGCTGGAAGAGGGGCTCGAAGGTCGCTTTGCAAGACACCTCAAGAATCATCTAGCATTGCGAGCTGGCTTGACCGCCTTGGGGATCCAATTTGCGGTGGCCGAGGAGCATCGCTTGCCAATGCTCAATGCGGTATGGATCCCACAGGGAATCGATGATGCGGCGGTAAGGGGCCGATTGCTCAACGATTTTGGAATTGAGATCGGAGCAGGGCTTGGACCGATGAAGGGAAAGACGTGGCGCATCGGCTTGATGGGCGAAACATCGCAACCCCGCAATGTTTTGAATTTCTTGGCTGCACTCGAAAACTGCTTGATGGCCCAAAAGTTTTCGTTCTCAGCCGGTTCGAGCATCGCCGCTGCGAATGCAGTTTACGCGTGATGGGATCGCCGTTCCTTTCTGAGTTGGATGCGATTTATCCGCGATCGCGAATCCTGACTCACGATGCGGGATTGGTTGCTTACGAAAGCGATGGGTTGACGGCCTTTCGCGAAAAACCCGTGGCCGTCGTTTTGCCGGAAACGCAGGACGAAGTGATTCGCACCGTGCGCTGTTGCCATGCATGGAGTATTCCCTTTGTCGCACGTGGGAATGGAACGAGCCTTTCCGGCGGTTCGTTGCCTGTTAAAGGTGGGATCGTCATCAGCCTGAATCGCTTGAATCGGATCCTCCGGTTGGACCCGGTCGAACGGTTGGCGGTGGTTGAGCCTGGAGTGATCAATCTGAACGTCACCAAGGCGGCAGCGCCTCACGGCCTTTTGTATGCGCCTGACCCATCGAGCCAATCGGTATGCACCATTGGTGGCAATGTGGCTTTCAATAGTGGCGGAGCTCATTGCCTCAAGTATGGAATGACGAGCAACCACGTGCTCGGTCTCAAGGTCGTGCTGCCTGACGGCAGCGTCGATCAACTGGGTGGGAACAGTCTGGAATCCACTCAGCCCGACTACGTGGGGATGT
This sequence comes from Pirellula sp., assembly GCA_031412875.1. GTDB lineage: Bacteria > Planctomycetota > Planctomycetia > Pirellulales > Pirellulaceae > JBKCUI01. The sequence continues at coordinate 6,235 of JANODW010000503.1, forward strand.
TTGTTGGCTCGGAGGGTTTGTTTGGGATCGCGCTCGAGATCACGTTGCGACTGATACCTAGGCCGGAAGTTTATCGAACGGTCATGTGCGCGTATCGATCGATCAAAGCGGCGGGGGACGCGGTCAGTCGGATCATTGCGTCGGGCCTATTGCCAGGCGCGATGGAAATCATGGACAATTTAAGTATTCAGGCGGCTGAAGCGGCCGTTCATCCTGGCTATCCTCTGGACGCCGCCGGATTGCTGATCGTTGAACTCGAAGGGGAGCATTCGCAGGTCGAAGCGGAGTTTCAACGGTTGCTCCCGCTCATTCATGACTCGCAACCCTACTTGGTCAAAGAAGCCAAAGACGCGCTCGAGCGTCAGCAAATATGGAAAGGCCGCAAGAGCGCCTTTTCGGCAGTTGGCAGATTGAGCCCGGACTTCATCGTGCAGGATGGTGTTGTCCCGCGAGGTCGGCTCGGCGAAGCGCTTGAGGAAATCCATCGCTTGAGCGAGCAGCATGGAATTCGCGTGGCCAATGTATTCCATGCGGGCGATGGGAATTTGCATCCGCTCATCCTGTACGATGGCAAGCAACCCGGCGCATTGCAGCGAGCCGAGCACTTGGCCGCCGAGATCATTGCCCTGTGCATTCGATTCGGTGGATCGATCACAGGGGAACATGGTGTGGGGATGGAAAAGCGATCCTTCCTACCGATGATGTACCAGCCCAACGACATGGAATCCATGCATCAAATTCGACGTGAAATCGATCCAAAGAACATCGCCAATCCCGGCAAGATGCTTATGGAGGGTGAGGCGCCGGCCTTGACAGTATCAGGCTTGCATCCTCTCGAAAAATCGGGAGTCCTCTCGCGTGAGTAACGATCGCATCGCCGAAGTGCAAGATATTGTCCGTAAGGCTGCTAAAGTACATGCGTTGGGAGCTGGCACAAAGACGGCCTTCCATCCCGATGTCGAGGGCGTTATCAACATTCCCACCGACGGGCTTCAAGGAGTCGTCTCCTACGACCCGCAAGAATTTGTGATCACCGTGCTCTCGGGCACACGCGTATCCGAGGTGATCGGTGTCTTGGCGGAACGAGGCCAGTATTTGCCGTTCGACCCATTGCTCAACCAAAGCCACGCTACGATCGGAGGGACGGTGGCCAGCAATGCCGCCGGTCCATGCCGATTTCGATTCGGCGGCATTCGCGATTTTCTAATCGGGGTGCGGTTCATCGATGGGCGCGGAAATTGCATTCGAGGGGGTGGGCAAGTGGTCAAAAACGCAGCCGGTTTCGACTACCCCAAGCTCATGGTCGGCAGCCAAGGAAAACTCGGCTGGATCTATGAGTTGACATTTAAAGTCTTTCCGCGTCCGGAATCGTTTGCCACCATGATTGGCAAATTTTCGGAACTCGATCAAGCATTCGATTGCATGAATCGGATCGCATCGTCCGCAATGGATGCAGAGGCGATCGATTTGATTCCGTCGTTAGATGTTCCCAAGGGTTACGAACTGGCGGTCCGAATCGGTGGGATTGCAGACGCCCTTCCCAACCGGTTGAACCGATTGCAGGCCTGCATGGAACCCTCGCAAATCTTGACTGGTGACCAAGACGCTTTGTATTGGCTAAACGCCTCCAACTTCACATGGGCAATGGGGGAATCGCTGCTCAAGATGCCGATCGCGCCACGTGCGATTCCCGATTGGGAGAAGGCTCTGTCCAAAGCAGGTTCCCCGCGTCGCTATAGCGTAGGTGGCAACGTGGTCTGGATCGCAGGCACAATGCCGGATGCGGGGACGATCCCTTTGGGAGCAGCACAAACGTTTTTAGGGAAAGCCTGTTCCAACGGTGTGCCGTCCGAACCCGGTCCGTTTGGCTTGGCGATCAAGCGAGCATTGGACCCTGACATGAAATGGGTGTAGCAACATGTGCCCACTAACCATCACAAGCTAGAATTTCAAACGAAGGCCAGCGGTTTGTGCTGCTCGCCGAAACCTCGTGCGGCTCGCCGCGATGCCAAATCCATGGAACACAAAATAGATATCCTCTCCCTTGGTTTGCCTCAAGCAGACGCGATGGCGCATGCGATAAGCTCCTGCGTCCATTGCGGTTTTTGTTTGACGGCTTGTCCGACATACCAAGTTCTCGGTGAAGAAATGGATTCGCCACGCGGTCGTATCGTGCTGATGCGAGGGGTATTGGAAAAGAGCTTGCCTCTCAATGAAGCCATACCGTATATCGATCGATGCTTGGGATGTCTCGGTTGTGTGACCGCCTGCCCGTCGGGTGTTGAGTATGGAGAATTGCTGTCCAGTTTTCGCGAGTATTCGGAGGACAAACGCGATCGGCGGCCCAGCGACAGAATCGCGAGGCTGATGGTCCGCCAGACGTTGCCGTACCCGGATCGGTTCCGTTGGGCCGCGTTGTTTGGGAGATTTGCAAAACCGTTTGCGCGCGTTCTCCCGTCCCCTTTGCGAGCCATGTTGGGGCTGGTTCCTGATCGTTTGCCCGCGCCGATCCTGCTCCCTGAATTTACTCCTGCCAAGGGAACGCGTCGGGGTAAGGTGGGACTATTGGCCGGATGTGTGCAACAAGCCATTGCACCGGAGATCAACGCGGCGACCGTTCGCGTATTGTCAGAGAATGGTTATGACGTGCTCGTTCCAAAGGGCCAGGGGTGCTGTGGTTCCTTGAGCATGCATACTGGAAATGCGACGGCTGCGCGAGCGTTTGCTACGGTCAACCTGGATCTGTTCCCGCAAGATTTGTCTGCGATTGTTACCAACGCGGCGGGCTGTGGCAGCGGAATGAAGGAGTATCCACTTTTATTTCTTGGCGATCCTTTAGCGACCAAGGCAACGCACTTTTCAAATCGCGTTCAAGACATCAGTCAGTTCCTGGGCTCCATCGAACTGGTCCCTCTCCCACCGCTCTCAAAACCGATGCGGGTGGCGTATCACGATGCGTGCCATTTGGCGCATGCGCAACGGATCACCTCCGCGCCCCGACGCATCCTCGGTCAAATACCGGGGCTCGAGCTTTGCGAGATACCGGACGGCGAAATCTGCTGCGGTTCCGCTGGAACTTACAATATCGAGCAGCCCGAGATCGCAGGGAAACTGGGTAACGCCAAAGCCCAGAACATCGCCAGTCTCCATGTCGAGGCGGTCGTGATGGGCAACATCGGATGCATGGTTCAGATCGAGACGCATCTCAACCGTCTGGTCGGCTCAAACCAGTCCGTTCGAGTTCTGCACACGGTGGAATTGCTGGATAGAGCCTATCGTTCTGTTCCGATCCTCCCGTCCCGTTAGTCTCTTCCCCGTAGCCAAACCATTGCCCAGTCGACCATGCGGCTGGCCGCGTTTAACTTTATTCTGATCATTCAACCCTATCGGGCGGGGATCATTTGGGGCAAGTAGTACGCTTGGGTTGCCACGAGAACGCCGACCATGAGGGCCAACACCAAGCTGTGAAAAAAGACGTAACGTAGGATCGTGCCTTCCTGTCCATGCTGGCCGGTTGCCACGCCAGCCACCACGATCGACTGCGCATCGATCATCTTTCCCATAACGCCTCCCGAGCTATTGGCGGCGGTCGCCAAAATGGGAGAAATACCGAGCCGCTCGGCGGTGATCTGTTGCAAGTTTCCGAAAAGCACATTGGACGAGGTATCACTGCCGGTGAGTGCGACCCCTAGCCAGCCCAGGAGAGGCGAGAAAAAAGGGAACAGCCATCCCGTGCTGGCAAAGGCCAATCCCATCGACGCGTCCAATCCGCTGTATTTGGTCGTATAGCCTAGGGCTAGCATCACTGCGATGGTTAAGAGCGATATTGCGGTGCGATGCAATGTCCTGCCGAATAGACTTAGGAGTTTCAGAGGTGATTGACCGAGCAACAGTCCTGAGACAATCGAAGCCAAGAAGAGTGCGGTACCGGTAGCGGACAGCCAATTGAATTCAAAGATCGCTTTTTCGGGAGTTGGTTTGGCAACGACAGGAGTGGTGCGCATGACGTTCAGGTGCAGGCCTGGAACAGCAAACTCAGGCTTGGACAATGCGTTCAATTGAGCTTTGGCTTGCGGAAGTCCCCAGACAAAAACCATGATAGATAGGACCAGCCAAGGGATCCAGGCAATGCATGCTTCTCGAAATGTCGGCTTCACTTCGAGGGACGTGGCGGCTTCGTCGGGAAATCGCCAAGTTGATTTAGGCTGCCAAAACTTGAGCAATGCGACCAAGGTAGCAATCGAAACAATCGAGCTGATCACATCGACGAGCCAGGGGCCATGGTAGTTGCTCACCAGGAACTGCATCGCGCCGAAGCTGAGTCCGGCAGCCAGGCACGCGGGCCAGACTTGCATCATCCCTCGCCAGCCCGCCATGACCCAAATTAGCCAGAAAGGGATGATGAGAGAGAATAGCGGCAACTGCCTCCCGACCATGATGCTGAGAGATTCCAGTGGCAATTCGGTAACGCGCGCCAAAGCGATCAACGGCGTACCCAATGCGCCGAATGCGACTGGGGCCGTATTGCCGATGAGAGACAACCCGGCGGCCTGCAGGGGTTTGAACCCTAGTCCGATGAGCATGGCTGCCGAGATGGCGACGGGCGTGCCAAAGCCGGCGGCCCCCTCGATGAACGCACCGAAGCTAAATGCGATGAGGAGAACTTGGATGCGTCGATCTTCCGCGATATTCGCAATGGATCGTTTCAATACATCGAATTGACCGGTCGCGACGGAAATGTCGTAAGTAAAGATTGCGGTCAGGACGATCCAACCGATGGGGAAAAGCCCATAGGCGGCTCCGTTGGCTGCGGCTGAGAGGGCTAGGCCGACCGGCATTTTAAAAATACCGATCGCCACTAGCAACGCGACGAGAAGGCCTGCGATCGCAGCGTAGTGCGCTCGAACATGAAAGGCTGCCAGCAAGCCAAGCAGCGCGAAAACAGGAAGTGCAGCCACCAAAGCGGAAACAAAAATATTGCCGCAAGGGTCGTATTGCTGAGTCCAAGGAGTCATGTTTTCAACCCGTAGGGGCGCGCGCTTTCAGAGGATGAGCGGCGGATCTGTGTGCAAGCAGCAGTTCCGAAAATACCTTGGAGCTCGCACGGGTACGAGACTGCCTCGAATGCTTTAAGCCAGCTTCCAAGCTTGAATGAGCTGATCGGCGCCGGGGCTCAAACGACGGAGTTTATGAACGATGGCGGCCTTTTCGGTTTTGTTCGCCTTTTCGCATTTCTTGTGCAGTTTTTCCAGCTTTTTGGTTCGGTGCCTGCGTTTGCGTAGTTCACGTTGTCGTTCGGTTCCGGCCATTTCAGTTCTTTCGTATCGATTTGGGTTTGAGAGCAAAAGGCGATTGATGACATCTGCTGAATCAGAACGGTAACGAAATTTACTAAATTCGTCAATGTTGGGCCTTCTAAGCCGGAGTGCCCTTTATAGCTTTGAATAACTTTGGCAAGATGTGGGGCACGATGCCGAGATCACCAACCAATCATGGTTCAAAATCGGCATATTCGATCAAGTCGATGCATTTTGGAGCCGTCAATGACTGAAACTACAGCTGTCGTCCTGGCAGCGGGCAAGGGAACTCGCATGAAGAGCGAGCTGCCCAAGGTCCTCTTCCCAGTTTTGGGACGAGCCATGATCCACTGGGTTTTGGATGCCCTGCAAACGGCGGGAGTTCGCCAGATCATCGTCGTGGTCGGTTATCGCGCGGAATTGGTGCGGAACGAATTGTCCGGAAGAGGTGTGGAGTTCGCCATACAAACGGAGCAGTTGGGAACGGGACATGCCGTTCAGATGTGCAAACCGCAACTAGAGAAAGGAGACAATCCTGTCCTGGTCGTCGCGGGAGATTCGCCCATGATCCAAGCCAGTTCGGTCCGCGAATTGATCGAAGAGTTCGGAAGTGGAGGATTCGATTGTTTGCTCGGCACGCTCATCAAAGAAAACCCCTCGGGACTAGGTCGCATCGTTCGAAATGCCGACCATCAGTTTGTCCGAATTGTTGAGCACAAAGATGCAACGCTGGAACAGAGGCAGATCAACGAAGTCAACATGAGCACTTATCTGTTCAAGCGACAAAGCCTGCTTTGGGCATTGGAGAATTTAAAGAACGCCAATTCTCAGTCGGAATACTATTTGACAGACTGCCCGGAGCTGCTACTAAACAACGGCGGGAAAGTGGATGCACGTGCAGTTCTAAAGTCGTGCGAATCGCTGAGCATCAATACGATTGATGAACTAGCTATGGTCGAATCCAAGATGCGAGAGATGAATTACCAATGCGTGAGTTAAAGATCTTTAGTGGCCGAGCCAACCCACAGCTAGCGAAGGACATCTGTACCTTTCTGCATTTGGATCTCGGTTGCATCACGCTCAACAAGTTTCCCGACGGAGAAAACAACTGCAAGGTAGAGGACGATGTGCGGGGTCGCGATGTCTATCTCATCCAACCGACTTGCCCGCCAGTCAACGACAACCTGATGGAGTTGCTCATCATGATCGATTCCTGCAAGCGCGCTAGCGCAGCTCGCATCACGGCCGTCATGCCGTATTACGGGTACGCGAGGCAAGACCGCAAGGACGAAGGTCGCACACCGATTACCGCCAAACTGGTCGCCAACGTGATTACGCGCGCCGGGGCCGATCGGGTGCTTGCTATGGATTTGCACGCACCGCAAATCCAAGGGTTCTTCGATGTCCCGGTAGATCACCTCTATGCCGCCCCGGTCTTCACAACGTATTTTCAAAGCCGCATGCTCGACCCCGCCGAGATCGTGGTCGTGAGCCCGGACGAAGGGAGCATCAAGCGGGCCATCGGTCATGCCAAACGGTTGGGAGGAAAGCTTGCGATCATCGACAAGCAACGGGATAGCGCCCTCAAAACCCAGCAAAAGTACATTATCGGCGGGCCGGTTGAAGGAAAGATTTGCTTGATGTTCGACGACATGATCAGCACTGCAGGCTCGATCTGCGGCGCCGCCAATTTGGTGCATAAAGCTGGTGCCAAAGAAATCCACTTGGCTGCTACGCACGGTGTCCTCTGCGAAAACGCCATCGAGAATTTACGCAAAGCTCCAATCAACAGCTTGGTTATCACCGATACAATCCCCCTGCCGGAGGAGAAGCGATTGGAAACAATCCACGTTTTAACTGTCGCCCCACTTCTGGCAGAGGCGATCCGACGGATCCATTCCAATAAATCGATCAGCCAAATGTTCACGAGCTAAACGAAAGACGGTACGCTTAAGGCTCAAGCTTGCCGGTCAAAATTCCTGTTCATTGAACTCGGTCCGATCCAAGGTTAAACTGTTGATTCCAGCTTGGGCAGGAACTCGGCCCATTCCATTTCCATTTATTTTAGAGGCCACGGTTTCGAGGTTGGCATGCTGCAGAATATTCGCAAGCTTCAATTGACAGAGGTCCAAAGGGACGGGATGCGGTTGGCCGGGCAGTTCAATGCCCAACTGATGGATTACCTGCGTCAATACATTGCGGCTGGAATCTCGACCGAAGAAATTGACCGCCTCGTTACCGACTACACCTACCAGCACAAGCACACACCTGCAACGTTGGGGTACCTCGGCTACACCAAAAGCTGTTGCACCAGCGTCAACGACGTCATCTGTCACGGAATCCCATGCGACTATGTGCTCAAGGACGGGGACATCGTCAACGTCGACGTGACATCGATTGTCGACGGATGGCACGGCGACCAGTCGGAGACATTCTTGATTGGAACGGTTTCCGAGGAAGCTCGCAAAGTCACGCAGTGCGCCTTTGACGCGATGCATCGAGCGATTGCAGCTTTGGAACCGGGCTGTCCAGTGAGCGTCATCGGGGACAATGTTGTCGAGGAGGCGACGTTGCGCGGATTCTCGGTCGTTCGAGAGTATGTTGGCCATGGCCTTGGACGCCGATTTCATCAGTATCCCAATATCCCTCACGTCCCGGATCGAAAGAGCAAACAAGAACGATTGCTTCCAGGCATGTGCTTCACGGTCGAACCGATGATCAATGCGGGAACGCGATTTACCAAACTCGACACCAAAGACAATTGGACGGTCCGCACGCGCGATGGAAAACTTTCAGCACAATTCGAGCACACGATTTTGATGCGCGAGGATGGTCCGGAGATCCTTACCCAATGCGTCAATGGTCCGCGACGCGGCCACAAGTTTTAGAACGGAACGCGATTCCAACCCCCTTCCTCCCGCCAGACTAGAGCCAGTGGCATCGATTCATCAATTCGAAGCGATCACGGGAAATCAGAAATATTCAATGCGATTTTAAATAAATGGATCGCCGCTGAGCATCCATTGCTTCGGCCATAAATCTCATTTTCGTTTAGGGCTACCGAATCCCCAAGTGGCGTATGGATCAAGTCCTTGCAATCGACTGGCTTGCGCGACGCCTTGGTCCAACCCTAGGAATCCCATTATGTTTCGCCCTGTTTTTGCGTTGCTGACCTCTCTGGCTTGCGTGGCGTATGGCTGGGGTTTCCCTACCGCCTCGCTATTTGCACAGCAGTTGGTCGAAAAGGAGGCATTGGTCAAAAAGACGCAAAAGGTGCAAGCTGTCGACGAAGATGGCAAGCCAATCCCAGGAGTCGTGATCAAACCCTTTGGGCTCAACACCAGCTATTTTTGGCCGGAGAACTTAATGGGAAAACCGGCTCGCTTCCAAACCGATCACGATGGATTCGTAACGCTCGAGTACCCCGAATTGTTTGCCGATGGAGTGAAATGCAAATCGATCGATTGCACGCTTGTGCACTCAGAACATGTCGGAGCCGTCGCTCGGATCCCCATCCAAGAAGAAACTCAAAAGATAACATTAAAAAAAGGGGTCCGTTTCAGTCTCAAAGCGATCGACGTCAATGGAGACGCGGTGAAAGAACGGTTTGCGGCGATGATGAGCGGAGAAACCACGGCATTGTTCCAGCAAATCGGGACCGATGGACTCATTGAAACCAAAGGCGCGTCGATCGGCCCGCATCAGGTCATGTTGGTTCAGCCATCCAAAGACAACAAAACGAAATTCAGCGAAGCTCTCTTCTTTCACCTCAGCGATCGCGATCAAGAGTTGGGAGTCGTCGTCGACGATGTGGAGCTGTACCCGGGTGTGAGGGTGTTCGGCAAACTGCCGGCCACAATTCCACGCCCCGTCAAAGAAGGATACGTGATCGCCCGACAACAACCTCTTCCGATGAAGGAGGCTCAGGAGGCACTGGGTGGACGGCAATTGATGTGGGGTGAATGGTCGACCATTGCCGAGGATGGATCCTTTGAGTTTGTTTCGATGCCCCGGACCGGAAAAATTCAAGTCATCGCATTGTGCGATGGCTGGGTCTCACGCGGTGAAGGGCTCACGACCAAGGGCCAATCATTTGCCGTTTCCGAAGAGGACCTGGAAGTCGAATTGGAACTGACCCGGACCATGGATGGGACCGTCGAGGTCAAAGACGAAGCAGGAAATCCCGTTCCCGATGCAACCGTTAGTTTTTGGCCCAATCAATTGTGGGAAGATTTTGGCTCGCAGATCCTCGGGCAACGATGGCGATCGTTAGGCGAGGTGATTGCTCAGATAGAGCAAGACGAAAATCGAATCGGCCCGCGTCTCTCCAATGCTTATACCGGCAAGACGGACAGCAACGGCCGCGTCGTTGTTCGCAATTTACCAGCGTATTCTGCAATGCCTTTCGAAGTCCAGAAAAAGGGATTTGAAATGGCCCAGTCCAAGCTGCCGCCTGCAGATGCCGCAGATAGTCGTGCGGCGGGCATAGACTCGGGCCTTACCTCCCAAATCGAGATCAAGCTCAAGAAGTCGGAGTCGCCGTGAACCGGGTAGAGCGTGCCGGCTGATTAGCCGCAGGGCGATAGCCGAATCGCACAACAGGTCCGGACCGGACGGTTTGCGCCGTTCCGCTAATGTGAGTGCCATTTGGGCTTGGGCCAAATGGCACAGGCTTTCGTAGCTGAGGTCTCCAGACCTCCGGTGTTACGGCT
>JANODW010000504.1:0-1397 GCA_031412875.1 Pirellula sp.
TACACGCGAACGAACTTCCTGATCTACGGACTAACCCTCGTAAGATCGAATAGCAGCTTGCGGCGTACGACGGAAAATTCACCAACAATTGTCCCGACTACCCTTGACACAAAACACTACATAGCAGCGAAAGGCGACTATGAAGAAAGTTGCCTTTCGCACCGCGAAAGTTGCGACTCACCCTGCCTAGCTCATAGCAGCATCTTTGGCTCGGGCCGCCGCGATGAGTTCGGCTTCGTGCTCGTTCCACCACCGTTCCGCTAGATCTTCGCTCCAGGGGAAACGGGAAGCAAGCCGGGCGAGTTCCGCGCCCACTTCGGACATCGAGTTGGGTCGGTCATTGGAATCGGGTGCGATGCATCGGGCCAATAGCCGAATGAACTCATTGAACTTCGCGTCGTTGCAGAGTTCGGCAAAACGACCGAGATTGAGCAGGCCGATCAACGAGTGGTGGGTGACGCCCAGGATGGGGACTTTGCCGGTGAGCAAATAGACGCCCAGGACACCGAACGCAAAGATATCGATGCGCGGGTCCGCGATCCAGGGAGTTTCGAGACGCTCTGGCGCGATGAACCCAGGTGTCCCTATGAGCACTCGCGTTGCCGTCACATCGCGTGCGACGTTGTCCGCCATTGTTTTTGCCAAGCCAAAATCGACAACCTTGACCAAGTCCATGAGTTGGCCTTTTCTGCAAACCATGATGTTCTGAGGTTTGATGTCTCGATGGATCAAGCCGATTTCGTGGGCTTCTTCGATCGCTCCGCAGGTTTGCCTTAGAATCCATAGGCATCGATCGATCGAAATGGTCGCATCGTAGGCGATGAAGTGCGCGAGATTGACCCCTTCCACGAGTTCCATCGCACAGAACAATAACCCTTCTCGCGACATGCCGAAATCGTAGATGCTCACGGTGTTTGGGTGGCTCAGTTTGGAGGCCATTCGGACCTCGCGTTCGAACCTTTTCAGGGTGATAGAGCTCACCATCGGCTCCTTGATCAGTTTGATGGCGGCGGAGCGTCCGAGCAGTTTATGCTCTGCGCGGTAGACGATCCCGAGTCCCCCCTCGCCGATTTTCTCGCGCAGGACATACGAGCCGAGCGATTTGTTGGCGAGTTCGACACCGCGGAAAGCGCGTCGCAACGACAAGCCCGCAATCACCAGCGAGATGAGGATCGGCACACCGTAAAGAAACCGAAAGGTCCGTTCGATGAACAGATGGCTCTTGAAGGCTACTTCTTTCGGAACTTCCAAAACCAACAAACGATTGAGCGATTCGATCCAGTTCCACGCGCCCACGACTTCGCGACCGCGATAGTCTCGATAGCCATCGACATCGAGGCCGTTAGAGGGTTGCGAAATGATTTTTCCCGGCTTCGTCCAGGCCCAACTCGTATACT
>JANODW010000505.1:0-3596 GCA_031412875.1 Pirellula sp.
TCCCAAGATGACTTGTTCGTCTTGAACATTACCCTTTATGCCGAATACTGAACCACTGATTTTGGACGATCGAACTGAACTCGAAAGCAACACCGAAGAGCTTCAAAATGGTGAGGCCGATGCCGTCTGGGTCCCCGAACGGCTATCTCCACGCATCGAAGAGCAGCGGCTGTGGGACATCGTCAAGGAGTTGGATTTAGCCCCCTTTCGCAAACTGGCCGCCCGAAAAGATTCCGGAAATGAGAGCGGCCATGAGAACGGAAACGCGAGCGGCGCCCTTCAAGTTGCCAGTATCTCTTTTGGTCGAGCGCAGGCGGCGGAATGGTTTGCGCGAACCGTTCCGGACAGTCGCGTCACGTGTTGGTATTTGGATCAGTTTCATGCGTTCCGCACATCGCAGCATATGGTGCTCTCCGATGAAAAGGCAGGGCCGCTCAAAGAGTTTCCCGCGAACATCGAAATCGCTTGCACGGCCGATCTTCCAATCCGCGAATACCACTTGGCATTCGTCCCATTGGTGTCGACCGGTGAAGCAGAACTGACTCGCGATTTTCTACAGCAAATGTTCCATCAGCTTGCGATCGGCGGGCGATTGATTGTGTCGGTCGATAATCCGGACGATCGCTGGTTGCATGAGCAGTTGAAGGCGTTCGAGAAGAGCGTTAAAGTGCGGAAATTCGACGATGCCGTCGTCTACATGATCGACAAAAAGACACCGCTCAAAAAGCTCAAAGATTTTTCGTGCGAGCTCGCATTTCGCGACTGCGACGAATTGATTCAATTGATTACTCGGCCCGGTGTTTTTTCACACCGTCAGCTCGACAACGGCGCGCGTCAATTGCTGGATGCCGTGGATGTTTTTCCTGGTGCTAGGCTTTTGGATATCGGTTGCGGCAGCGGATCGGTCACGCTGGGAATCGCCAAGCGGGATCCGACCGCCCAAGTCCATGCGGTGGACTCCAACGCCCGTTCCCTCGCTTGTTTGGCAAGCGCGTTGGCCCTTAATAAAATTACCAACGTCACGATGGAACTCAATCACGATGGTGTGTCAGGCGAGCCTGAGCGGTTTGATATGGCGCTTGCCAATCCGCCCTATTTTGGTGATTTTCGTATCGCCGAAAAATTTATCGCTACCGCCCATCGCGCTTTGAGGCCCGGCGGACGATTGGTGTTGGTGACCAAACAGCCGAATTGGTACCGCGAGAATCTCGAGCGATGGTTGGTCGAATGCGATGTATTCGATTCTCGCCGTTACCACATCGCGTCCGGCGTTAAACCCTAAGCCGATCGGCTGGTGTGCTACTCTGTTTTGCACAGGTTCAAGCCTACATACAGCGCGAGGACTCCCAATACGACATTGAGTGTGCACTCTAACAAAGCGTACCCGATGCGGCCGTTTTTCAGTTGCTCTACCAATTCGAGCGAGAGGGTCGAGAAGGTCGTAAAGCCTCCGCAAAAGCCGATTCCAAGCAAAACGTAGATCCACTGCGTCCGATCGTGGACGCTCCCGGCAATGCATCCCAAAAGGAGCGAGCCGAAGACGTTGACGAGCGTCGTGGCCAGTGGAAACGGCAGGATCGTGGCCAGTGGACTGAGTCCTTGGCCGACCCCGTATCGCAAGCAACTGCCCAGGGCACCGCCGGCCGCGACCAAGAACGCAGGGTGCGAAAACAATTGAGCGATCCAGTTCATGCGGGCCCCGTTGGAAACAACTATCGATGGGAAGTAGGAAAAACACTAGCTTTATGAAGCAATCTGGTCAAAATGATGCGAAGCTTTTTTTGTCTAGTGTACACATTGGAGGTCATCGCAATATGCCGTGGATTCGCACCTGTTTGTTGGGATTTTTCTCGCTTGCCCTCTTTTCCGCGTCCTTATGTGGGCAAGAAAAAGCGTTGACCGATCCGAAAAAGAAAGCGGATACGGGCGAATCCAAGGAAAAGAAACCAGAATCCGATAAAGACAAAGAGGCCGGAAAAAAAGAAACGATTGTTACCACCCAGCATTCCATGGTGATCGATGGCAAAACCGTTGCCTATGAAGCCATGGCTGGCAAGCTTCCGATCAAAGATGATGCGCAAAAGTCCAAGGCGGATATGTTCTTCATCGCTTACACGCGCACGGGCGTTTCCGACATTGGCAAACGGCCGGTAACGTTTTGTTTCAATGGGGGACCGGGCAGCAGCAGCGTTTGGTTGCATTTGGGCATGCTGGGGCCAAAGCGGATACGATTTCCTGACGATGCGACTCCGTTGCGCGCCCCGTATTCGCTCGAGGAGAACTCGCTGAGCATATTGGATGTCACCGATTTGGTTTTTATCGATCCGGTCAGCACGGGTTATTCGCGACCGGCCGATGGTGAGGAGAAATCACAATTCCATGGTTACGAAGAAGACCTTCGCAGCGTGGGCCAATTCATCCACGACTGGACGACTAAGTACCAACGATGGTTGAGTCCCAAGTTTGTGTTGGGGGAGAGCTACGGCGGGGTGCGGGCTGCCGGTTTGTGCGGCTATCTTCAAGACCGCTTTTACATGGAGTTAAACGGCGCGATCATCGTGTCCGGGGTCATCAATTTTCAGACGCTTCGTTTTGGTGGCAGCAACGACTTGCCTTACATTACCTTCCTTCCCACGTACGCCGCGACTGCTTGGTATCACAAAGTGCTCCCCGCCGACCTTCAAACGCAGCCGCTCGAAGCGGTCGTCAAGCAAGCCGAAGAGTTCGCCAACGGACGTTATGCCGCTGCGCTCCTGAAGGGGACTTCGTTGCCACAGGAGGAGTTTCGAGCGGTGGCCGAATTGCTTTCGCGGTACACCGGACTATCCAATGGATTTGTGACGAAATCGAAACTGCGAATCGATCAAGATCGTTTTGGAAAGGAGCTGCTACGGTTCAAGAGCCGAACGGTAGGCCGATTCGATAGCCGCTACGTAGGGATCGATCGGGATGACGCAGGAGACGGATACGAATACGATGCCAGCGGTGCAGCCATTTTTGGTCCGTTCACGGCAACGTTCAACGACTATGTCCGACGCGAGCTCGGTTTCGAGGAGAGCCGAGTCTACGAAATCCTAACGGGCAATGTCCAGCCTTGGAGCTACAAACGATTCGAAGGCCGATACGTCGATGCAACGGAAACCCTTCGCAAAGCCATGACAGCCAACCCCTATTTGAAGGTCTTCTTGGCCTGCGGTTATTACGACTTAGCAACCCCTCATTTTGCAATGATGAACACGACGGATCACTTGCTGATTGAACCCACATTGAAGGACAACATCGAATACCGTTTCTACGAAGGTGGGCACATGATGTACATCTACCAACCCTCGATGGTCAAACTGCGAGCAGACCTGATCCAATACTACGCCAAAGCAGCGGTACCCACAAAGTAAATCGAGTTGCACCATAGTCGCCTTTCGCTCCGCGAAAGTAGCGCCCACCCCTGAAAACCACCCCTAACCACCCCTAACCACCCCTAAAACGCACCCCTAACCCCCTTTAGGCGAGCGGCAGGCTGAAACATACCAGCCGTAGTTTGGGACCATCGTCCCGAACTAATAAACGGACGGGACTAATAAACGGACGGGACTAAT
>JANODW010000506.1:0-9144 GCA_031412875.1 Pirellula sp.
CCATGCCTTGGGAGTCCACATCGACCCACTTGTTGACGATAGGTGCCAATTCCGGTTTGTCGGAAGTGGAATTAAAATCGCCCGCGAGAATCGCTTGGCTTGGTCCCGATCCGAACCGTTTCAGGAGTTCGGCATTCTGAACTGCACGGTCGTTCTCGCCCGCGCTCGAATCCAAATGGGTATTCACAAAAACGAACCCCGGTGCAGCCTCTGGTTTTACAAAAGCCTCCAGTGCAATCCTTTGTTCGCGTTTGGCCCCGGAGGGCAGTGCAATGGATTTGCTGACCGTTACCGGAAGCTTCGATAGGATGCCTAATCCGTACTCACCCCCTGAGTAGTCGATGGCTTTACCAAAATAAGCTTGCATGCCTGTTAGCTTCCCAAGTTCTGCCAGTTGGTCGACCCCCTTGCTGCGGGCCGTTTTGCGATCGACTTCTTGGAGGGCGACCAAGTCGCAGTTATTCTTTCGGATGATGGTTGCGATGCGTTCCAAATCGAATTTCCCATCGACCCCTTCTCCATGGTGAATGTTGTACGTCATGAGGCGCAGGGTACGGCGACCGTCTTCCTGGGCACGCGACGACTCCGCTACCCACCCCAGCGTGACCAGGGAAACAACCAGAGCAAGGGGGACGCGACGAAACGCGGGGAGCCACTTTTTTTTCTGTAGATCGATGGTCGAATTCACGGGCAGCACTTCCTTTTCGTCGGGGTTTGTCATCACGAAGCGGCATTCTTCGGTAGGATATCTTGAAACGGGCGGATGCGAAAGCGATCGATCCTTTCCGATCTGGCTTTCTTCGCAGATCCTATAACAATCCCTTGGAGGCACTGGCATGGTATTAAAAGGTTTGGCGTTCCGCGCCCTGTGCGTTTTTTGTTTGATGCTCCCTCGCGTTTTTGCACAACCTGAACCGGTTCGTTGGAGCGACGATCAAGTGCAAAAAATCTTGTCCGATCGGATCGACGTTGAGAAGCAAGCGGTAGGGATAGTTGTCGGCTTGGTCGATTCTACGGGAAAACGCGTGATAGCCCATGGGTCCCTTCGGGCTAGCGAGCCTGGTAAGAAGCCGGATGGAGATACGGTATTTGAGATCGGTTCCGTTTCCAAAGCGTTCACTTCCTTGATGCTTGCAGATATGGTTCAAAAAGGAGAGGTCGCATTGGACGATCCTGCTTCGAAGTATCTTCCCAAGACGGTAACGATGCCCAGGGGTGGAGAGCGGGACATTACGCTTGTGGACTTGGCAACGCATACTTCAGCACTGCCTCGCATGCCCACCGACCACCGAGCGGCAGATCCACAGAATCCTTATGCGGACTACACCGTGAGCAAGATGTATTCCTTTCTCTCCAGTTGCAAACTTCCTCGTGCCATCGGTTCGAAATATGAATACTCCAATTTGGGCGCCGGTTTGCTGGGGCATGTCCTTTCGCTGCGGGCCGGCACGGAATACGAAACACTCCTTGCTAACCGGATCGCCAAACCCCTGGGGATGCCGAGCACAGCCATCCGTTTGGACCAAGAAATGCAACGCCGATTGGCGTCGGGTCACAATGGTAGCTTGGAGGAAGTCAAGAACTGGGATATTCCCACACTCGCCGGTGCGGGAGCAATCCGCTCCACCGTCAACGACATGCTGTTGTTTGTCGAAGCGAACATGGGCAAGAAAAACACAGCCTTGCAAGCCGCGATGGTCGATCAACAAATCACGCGGAAGCCAACGGACAGCCCAGATCTTTCCATGGCGTTGGGCTGGCATAAACACACGCGTTTTAGCCAAGAGTTGGTGTGGCACAATGGTCAAACGGGCGGTTACCATTCGTTCGTCGGGTTCGACAAGAAGCGAGGGGTAGGAGTCGTGGTTTTGTGCAATACGAGCTCGGACATAGACGACATTGGCCTGCATCTTTTGGACAAACGATGGCCTCTGAAGAAGCCTTCGCTCAAATTGGATGCAAAGATTCTCGACAGCTATGTAGGCAACTACGAGATCGTTCCTTCGTTTGTGATCGCGATTACCAAGGAGGGGGATCGCCTGATGTTGCAAGCGACCGGCCAGCCCAAGTTCCAACTCTTTGCCGAATCGGACGCGAAGTTTTTTTTAAAGGTTGTCGATGCGAAGATCACGTTTGAAAAAGACGACAAAGGCGAGGTAACACATTTGGTGCTTCATCAAAACGGGGCCAACCAAAAGGCAAAAAGAAAAAACCCTTAGTCAAACCGTTCGGTCCGCTAGTGACTTTTACTGACCTTTACTGACCGCGATGAACAGGGCGCCATTGGGCGTCGCCCTTTGGATCCCCCCGCAAATCGCGAGGCCCGTTCCCGAGCGAAATGGGATCATTCCGATTGCCAGCGGTTAGTCGTCCGCTGGTGGACGGTGTCGAGTCGGGCAGTCCACCGCGTTGGATGCCGATGGGTCCTCGCGAGGAACTTGACGATGAGGACGGGTAGGGAGACGAGGATCGCGATGAATTGAATTCGGATAGATTGTTCAATGCGTTTCGATCGTTGGAACGGTAGTCGCTGCCGGTGCGATCCGACCGCAAGCCGCCAATCATCAATTTGGAATCTTGGGTGCCATTGGCAGATCCGGACACACCTCGGCCGGATGTGCCGCTCATGTTTCGAGCGAGCATCTTTTCGCTTTCAGCCAGTCGCTGCTCCAACTGCACGTTGCGCGCTTCTAAATCCTCGGCTCGTTTCTTTTGAGCTCGAAACTCGGCCAAGAGTCGATCGCTCTCCATTTGATACTGCCGCATTGCGTGCCCACCGGGAACGCGTTGGCAGCCGGAAAGCGTGAGGCAGAAACAAAGAGAGAACAAAACCAGCGCCGTCGCCGCACGGGACAAACCGACCGCACGGGACAAACCGCCTCGACAGAGTCGCCTGCGATGGCTCGCGTTGGAATTGGATTTTAGGCTTGCCATGTGTCTATCAGGGAATGCGATCACTTCGATTAGCGCGAGCCAAGGTGCCGGTTGCACAGACTCCAGGGCATGGCATAGCAAATCACAGGCAGTTGGCGAAAGCCCAAAAGGAATGCCGATCGGCATCGCAAAATTTACTTTTTGCCGAAGCAGAACACGCTTCCCTTTTCCGTTGCGATAACGAGCCGGTCCGCCGCGATGGCTGGTGATGAAAGGATTTGGCCGGCCACTTGGTAGGACCAAGTTTCCTTGCCTGTCTCGAGGTCGATCGCGTAGACAATTCCGTCCGTTGCCCCGATCCAAGCCCTGCCTGCGCACAGGACAGGCGAGCCTTCGGCTCTTTTCTTGAGCAACGCTTCCCATAGCACCTTCCCGTTTCGCAAATCGATGCCTAAGACCCGACGATTGCGAGACGAGACCACGGCGATGCCCGAGAGTTGGTCGTTGTCGAATTTTCCTTGAGCTGCCGGGGACGACCGGATATCGCTCGCCATCTCTGGATCAGAAAACGTCCACAGTATTTTTTCTGTCTCGACGTCGATGGCGAAAACGACACCTGGATGCGTGGGGACGATCGCAATTTTGCCGATGATGCTCGGCGTGCTCAGGGTGGGAGCCTGCAATGCGACCCCTTGCCCGACGGCTTCCCCTTTAGCGATATTGATTTTGTGGAGTTTGCCATCGCATCCTCCGAGCATCGAAAAATCCTTCCAAATCGAAGGCGAAGATTTCAATTGATCTCCAGTTGCATAGCTCCAAATTTGCTCGCCCGATTGCAGATTCAAAGCGACCATCGTGCCGCCCTCCGTGGTAAGCAGAACGTTTGTGCCATAGAAATTTGCGCCTGATGCGACTGACTGTTCGATCTCCCGAACCCAGATTTCTTTGCCGGTTTTGGCGTTGAGGCAATAGACCCGTCCGCTGAAATCGCCGATCACCACGCACTCTTGATTTGCCGCAGCGGACGTGATGAACCCGTCTTTCTTCTTTTCCTTCCAAACTGCTTTCCCCGTAATCAGGTCGATGGCATGAATCGTCCCTTCAAAGTCGCCAAGAATGACTTTTCCATCGTAGATAATGGGGGTCCCTTCGAATCCCTGTTTGTTGGAATCGGCTTTGTATTCCCAAAGAAGTTCGGGCTTGGCGGGAAGATTGCTATCGGACGTCGCTGTCGACGACGCATTGCCTCGGCCCACCGGCCAATCGCCGGCGATTGCATCCCACTGCATCCCCATGGCGGCCAACAGCGCGAAAAGGAAACAAAAGGTCTTGGGACTTGCAGGCGACTGCCAATTTGAACGGCACATAAGCAACGGATCCTTGGATCGAGAAATGGCCAGGAACTCGGACCCGGCGTAACAAGATTCTAGACACATTGATTTCTGTTGGCGAATCGCCATCGGAAAATTTGCGGAATTGATCTGGATACCTGACCCGCGCGTTTGGTACCGTCCCCAGCAGTGTAGAGTCACAACCAACGGCCCAGGGATAGATTTCGTGGACGGCAATCCAAAAGTCACACAATCATTTCGATCGGGGCTATTTCTCCTAGCGATTGCGTTCCATGCAATGGTTGGTTGTGTGGATGGACCGTTGTACGAGCTGAAGAAACTCAATCCCATTATCCAGAAACAGTGGCAAGAGGATCGCGAACGAGGACCCGTTTATTCGCAACGCGTCGACGAGATGCGATTGGTAGCAAAGCAATTGCCGACCATGGAACCGCAGGAACGGGCGAACTGGATCACCACCGTTGGCACTCTTCTAAAGACAGAAACCAGCCCGGAGCTAAGGCGAGAAGGTGTCATCGCTTTAACGCGGGTACTCAATGAACCAGGCGCTTCCGAAGCGGTGATGAAGCTGTCGCAGGACAAGAACGAAAAAGTTCGTTTGGAGGTTTCCAAATCCCTGCGAGCCCACGTCACTCCCGAAACCACTCAGACTTTGCTGGCAATGGCTTCCTCCGATGCAAGCGAACATGTACGACTCTCCGCGATCAGGTCCTTAGGCCCCCACAAATCCGACGACGTGAAGCAGTTCCTCGCCAAACAACTCAACAAAAACAGTCCTGCTTATCAAGAATCTGCCTCGGTCGCTCTGCGAGATTTCACCGGCAAAGATTTTCGAGGCGACGTCTCCTTGTGGAAACGCTATTTGAATGGCGAAAGTGTCGAGCCTAAGGAGCCCACCTTTTATGAAGCCATCCAGTCTTACATCCCATTCCAGCGTTAGCCCAAGGGCACTCATGTTAGCGGAACGGCGCAAGCCAAATGGCACTCACATTAGCGGAACGGCGCAAGCCGTCCGGTCTGGACCTGTAAAGAATCTCTGCGATCTCCGCCGCGACACCGGAGGGCTCGCGCCCTGCCGCTTACGAATCGCCTCTGGGGCATGTGGCTACTACGCTCCAAACCCTTCTCACGCCTCGATTTACATTCGCGAAAATCTCAAACTCATGATTTCAATACGAAGTTAGCCAATCGTTTTGCAGAGTAAAGGTTTTCCTATTTTTATGACTGTACCGGCTGCGGACTTCGCGCCGATAGATTCGTTGCGTAGGCGTTTTTGATGTTGACTCGGGAACGATTGGTAAACAGGAACATGCTGCTGCGGTTGCGTCCAGATTTTTTCTCTCGCTGTGTTTTGCTTGCTTTCGCAGTCCTTCAAGTTGAGCAGCCAAATCTGTTTGCGATGCAGGAGCCGGCGGTTGACAACCAACGCAATTCGTTGCGAATCGGTGCACCCAAAGCTTCCGAGGAGAGCAAGCTGGTTCCAGTCACCAAAGCAGTGGAGAGAGCTTCCGTCTCTGCCGGGTTAGTAGGGACAGTTGGGCTGGATGGGGCAACGGAGTCGGCGGTGCATTCGACCGACGTGGAACCACTCGAGTTAACGCAGATGCAATGCGTGCAGATGGAACTCGCTCTCCGAATCGCAATGGCGAGCATGTCCCATGCTACACCGTTCGTTTGGTTGATGGCTGAACCCACGAGCAACCTATTCGTCGATCGGACGCCTATCCCGGATTTGCATGAAGGCGATTTCACGGAAATCGCGACGAATGAAGATGTCCCGATGGACATCCTCGACAGCCGAGGCCAAGCGGGCGACGCTGCCGCTAGTGACGCTATCGCGAGTGTTGAAAATGACCGGGATTGGGATGAGCCTCCGAGGCTTATTCCTGCGATCGAAACGGGGTTCAATGGTATTAGCGGTATGGAGTTGGAGGAAAGCGATGCCGAAGCCCACGGGTTGGAGCCCAAGGAAGCTTCGAAAGATATCAGCAAGCCCAGTACGCTAGGCAAACCATCACCGCGCCCGGTTCGCATTCCATTCGACCCCAAGACCGAAGCAGCCGAGCCAGAGACCACCGGCTCCATCGTGTCGCGTGCACCATCGATTCGCGATCGCGCTTCCCAACGGGATTCTCAACGCGACCAAGAGGAGCCAAAGCTCGATCCTCGCGTTCAAGGAAACGAAAAGGATCAGCAAGGAGTCGATGCACTACGAGCCTCCAAGCCCACGAACAACCGGCGCGAGATCCGCATCGATGATCCAAAGAACGAGGGGATTCCCGTTGCACCGATTGTACAGAGCAAGCCCATCGATGCCGTTCTCGCAAAACGCCTGCAACGCGCTGAGGCTTGTTTGGCTCACTACCTGGACCATCCGGAATCCACCGCAGTGCGTTCTCCATGGGCGGTTATGCATGCCTTGCTCGCATTCGGAGGCGACTACAATCTGGTGCATGGTCAAGGCAAAGTGAATGCCATAGGCTGGATGTGCCACAACGGGACTTGCCGCACACAACGCATCTTCACACCGACCAGCAGGGGATTCACGCCCAACGTCGGCGATGGTGTCCAAGGGCATGAAGGGCAGTTCATGGCAATACTCGCACAGTGCAATGTGCCGTTAAACTACCCGATCCAGATCGGATCGAGCAAATTCACCGTAGAAGACCTGGTGCGACATGAGATGATGACTTGCAAAGAAAAGTCCGAACTCACTTTCAAACTCATCGGGCTATCGTACTACTTGGATTCCAACAAACAGTGGCGGGCCAACGATGGCAAAATATGGAGCATCGCAAAGCTCATCCAAGAAGAACTTGCACAACCGATCATCGGGGCTGCATGCGGCGGCGTGCACCGGCTCATGGGATTTTCCTTTTCCGTGAAGCAGCGACAACTGCAAGGTCAACCGGTCAACGGTCAATTTGCGCGGGCAGCCAAATTCGTGCACGAATACATTAGCTACACTTGGCAATTGCAGAACCCCGACGGCAGCTTCAGCACGAACTGGTACGAAGGCCGCGCCAACGAACCCAATGAAGAACGAAAAGTCCAAACAACAGGACACATGCTCGAATGGCTGATGTACACGCTGCCCGACGAGGATCTCAACAATCCTCGCGTGGGCAAATCGATCGACTTTTTGCTTTCGAAAATCTATGACAAGCGCGATCAAAAATGGCCGATCGGTCCGCGAGGACACGCGACTCGAGCTGTCGGATTGTATCAGGCACGCATTCGCGAAACCTTGAATAAGCCTGGCCAGACCGCAACGGTAAACTCGGCAACCAAAAGCGGAGTGAGTTCCGGGACGGTTCGAAAATAGCGATGGCAGGACGGGGAGTCGCTTTCGGCAAAAGCGACCCACTGGCAAAATCGACCTACTGGCAAAAGCGACCTACTGGGCGATTGTTGCTATAATGGGGGGTATTGATCCATTCCTTTGTTGCCCTGTTGGAACCATTACTATGACCCACCGTTTTCGCCCTTTTCGCCAGCATCGCTTCTCATCCTGTTTCGCGGCGTGTATCGCGATAGGGGCTGCAATGGGTTGCGCGGGACCTACTCGAGCAGACGAAGTCGCATCCCTTTCTTGGAGTCGCTTTCGCGGTGAAAATGGCAACGGAGTCTTAGCCAATTGCCAAGTTCGAATACCGTGGCAGGCCTCGCAAGTCACCACGATCCCATTGCCAGGTAGCGGGCACGGTTCGCCCGTCTTGGCAAACGGTTTGGCTTTTGCCATGTCTGCCGACCCGAACAACGCCACGCGTCATATTATCGGGATCGATGTTGCCAAAAATGCGATAGCATGGACCAAGTCCTATCCATCCTCTGTTCACAAGTTGCACAAGTACAGTTCGTACGCTTCCTCAACTCCCTGCGCAGACAACGAACAGGTCTATGTCGCGTGGGCGGACCCAGATAACGTAACGATCAAGGCATTGACCCATGCGGGACAAGAAGTCTGGACCCGAACTCTCGGACGCTACGTTTCTCAACACGGCTTCGGAACGTCGCCGATCCTGGTCGACGGCAAAGTGATTTTGCTGAATTCACAGGATGCGGTCGAACTTCCTGCAGGCGTGGAACCGGGCAAGGATCGAATGGTTGCTATGGATTGCAAGACCGGGAAAACAGCGTGGGAAACGGACCTTCCAACCACCATGGTGTGCTATGGTGTTCCGTGCGTTCGCAAGGTCGATGGTCGGACCGAGTTGGTTTGCAGCACGACAGGACAAGGGATGTTTGCGATGGACGCGAACACCGGCACGCTGCTGTGGTCGCACGATTGTTACAAACTTCGCGTTTGCGCTTCGTCCGTCCTGGTCGGAAATGTCCTGATAGGGTCGCAAGGTTCCGGCGGAGGGAAAGACAATCGCTTGGTCGCCTATGACATCGAGTCCAAGAAAGAGCTGTTCAGCATAACGCGAGCCTTGTCCCCCTATGTACCGACGCCGGTTTCTCTGGACGGATTGTTGTTCCTGTGGAGCGACAGCGGTATCGTGACTTGCGTCGAAATCAGCACCGGTGCAACACTCTGGAGCAATCGCATCGGAGGCGACTATTCGAGCTCGCCGGTGGTGCTCGGCGCTAAACTGATCAACGTGTCGCACGATGGTGTCGTGAACATCCTCGAGGCGGGCCGGCAATTCAAGAAATTGGGTACGATCGAAACAGGAAAACCAGTCCGGTCCACCATCGCGGCAGACACCGATCACCTCCTATTGAGGACCGATTCGGAATTGCTGATCGTCCGATAAGGCAAGCGGCAGGATCATTACTACCGTAGGATGGGACCATAGTCCCGTCGGTTTGTTCGTTCGGGACAATGGTCCTAAACCACGGCTGGTATGTTTCAGCCTGCCGCTCGCCTAAAAGCAGATGGCTTCGCCGGCGACTCTACCTGGAGATAACGCCT
>JANODW010000507.1:0-2228 GCA_031412875.1 Pirellula sp.
TTGGGGAGTGTGCAATCGCGTGTCCTTTGCGGGCTGTGTGAATCGATCACTCGAGGCTTCAATCCCCTCGCCGCATAACTACTGCAGAGCGACTGCGGAGCAACTGCAACGAAACTTAAATGGCCCATGAAATCCACTCGCAAATCACTCGACGAGCACTTCAAACAGTTGCGCCTTTGGCTAGAAATGGAGTCCGACGCTGAGCGAAAGCGCATGATCGAGCGGAGGAAGATCCGGTCCCAAAAGAACGCGGAGGCCAGGGGTGACACTTTGGTGGATCTGGTTATCTCCGATCATCGCCTAGGATTGGGTGGTCGGTTTCTCGTCACTTTCGTAAAACGCAATCGGACAATGGACCTGCCATGGAACCGTTTCCGCGTCGGTTCGCCGATCATCGCTTCGGAAGAATTAACCGAAGGAGACTGCGGTTACGGGATCGTATGCGGACGGGAAGTTGGGTCGATCGAGGTTGCCTTTGATGAATGGCCGGACGGAGATCGGTTTCGACTGGACCTCTCGATGGATGAAATCACCCGCAATCGGCAACTTTCCGCGATGAATGCCCTTCAGAATGCGAAGTCGCGGGTCGCTCAATTGCGAGATATTCTGCTCGGACAGCGAGAGCCACGATTTGATCCCCTGGTCCCCTTAGAGTTGGATGCGCGGTTCAATCCGTCGCAAAAACTTGCAATCGAGTTTGCGATGTCCGCCCGTGACATTGCGATCATTCACGGCCCGCCCGGGACGGGAAAGACGACCACGGTCGTGGAATTAATACGTCAGGCAGTGCTGCGTGGTTCGAAGGTCCTCGCATGTGCGCCCAGCAATACCGGTGTAGACAATTTGCTTGAAAAATTGGTTGCGAATCGCATTCGTGTGGTTCGAATCGGCCACCCAGCGCGCGTGCAGGAAGAGTTGCAGGCTTACACGCTGGATGCGTTGGTCGAATCCGACCCGGCAATGCGGGTGGTAAGCGAAATGATTCGTGAAGCAGAAAAGATCGCAAGGAAGGCCAGCAAGTTCACACGCGCAAAGCCTTTGCCAGGCGAACGCAGTGAACTCCGACTTGAATCGCGACGATTGCGAGACGACGCACGCGTCTACGAACGTCAAATCGTCGCGAATATACTCGATCGATCCGACGTCATTTGCGCAACCACGAATTTCGATCCTGATGTTTTAGGAGGGAGAAGTTTCGATCTCGCAATCGTTGACGAGGCATGCCAAAGCACCGAACCGGGCAGTTGGCCGGTAGCGCTCAAGGCGGATCGCATTGTTTTGGCTGGTGATCATTGCCAACTGCCACCGACCATCATCTCCGCCGAAGCAGCCGCCGAGGGATTTGCGATCAGCCTCATGGAACGCTTGATTGATTTGTACGGCGATAGCATCACCAAGCAGCTCATCGTCCAGTATCGAATGCATGACGAGATCATGCAGTATTCGTCCAAGTGCTTTTATCACGGGAGTCTTCAAGCTGACGAGTCCGTGCGCAGCCATCTTTTGACGGAACTTTGCGACCCGCCCCATGCGATGATCTTGTCCACGCCGGTCACGTTTGTCGATACTGCTGGCGCAAGTTGGGACGAAGAGCAAGAGGCTGACGGCGAAAGCCGCTTCAATGCGCAAGAGGCAACGTGGATCATTCAGCAAGTCCGTGAGCTGTGCGCTTTGGGAATCAAACCCGTCGATATTGCGATCATCGCGCCGTATGCTGCACAAGTTCGATGGTTACGCCAAAACTGCCCATTTAAAGCCGTTGAAATCGACACCGTGGATGGGTTTCAGGGCAGGGAAAAGGAAGTCATCTTGATCACCTTGGTCCGTTCGAATTCCATCGGAGAAATAGGATTTCTCGCAGACACGCGTCGAATGAATGTTGCGCTGACCAGGGCAAGGAGAAAATTGATTGTGATTGGCGATAGCGCGACATTGGCCACCAACGAGTTCTACGCCAACATGATCGGCTACTTCGAGTCGATCGAAGCGTATCGAACGATCTGGGAATGGGACCCGGCAACAGACAATTGATGGCAAAATGCCCTACCGCAACCGCCAATCGACATGGTTGTCAAACGCCATCACTCGATTGACGATTTGGTAGAGTTCGGGATCATAGGCAGCGAGGTCCTCACGCGTCTGAATGGCCTGCGGTGAATTCAGAGGCGGCGATGATTTGCCCACTGCATTGAAATAGGCCATCACTCCATAGGACCAATATTCCTTTG
>JANODW010000508.1:0-9020 GCA_031412875.1 Pirellula sp.
TGTCGAGGAGCCAAATTGTTCCCGCCTGGAGGATCGTAGACGGAACCGTCTTTGGTGTACCACCAATATTTGAGGTCGATCACGTCGACTAACGATGCGTAAGTGGGGTCGGCCAGGACGGCAGTTTGTACGTCGCGCGTTGCACTGAGGACAACCAGCACGTCGCGCCCCTTTTCAACCTGCCAACTGCGAATAGTATCCAGCCAAAAACGTACGAAATGCGTTGGACCCGTGAACTCCTCGCCTAAAACGAATAACACATTGGAGTGCTGGCCAAGCGTATCCAAGCAATGACGAATGTAAGCTGTGTGCAAATCGCGTCGCACTGGGTGGGCAACATCGTAAAAATCATCCGCCATGAAAACGCGCTTGCGATTTTCGTACGTGGGCGGCTCTGAGAAACCGGTGTCTTGAATGCAATTCGCTGGACGCCATGGAAAGTCAGCCCAATGCGCACCAGCCTCCAAAATGTTGTGTTGGAAGTACATGTAGTGCATAAGCACCAAGCCATTCATGTCGGCTTGCTCAGCGAATGCACTTAAACGGTCAAAATACCAAGAGTTGAATCGTGTCAAGTCGTAGCGACTCAATCCGTCCCAAGCTTGACCCATGCCGCTGCGAGCCCAGGGTAGTTCGTAAAATGGTGGCCATGCATCGCCGTCTATTCGACGAAGCAACTGATGGTCGTCTCGCCGTCGATCGTACCATAATCCCCAATGATGTTCCAAAGCAACATGACCATTCGCCTTCATTTGCCGAACGACATCCGAAATCTCATCGGTATAATAACGCTCCCCCCGCCCTGGAACGTATCGAGTCAAACTCGGTCCAAACTCGGCAACTTTGGCAGGCAATACGCTGCCGCGCCACCAACTTTGCTTCAGACGTTTACCAACAGCCAAGCGATCGCCTATCGCCAGCCTCCCATCGATCACCGAAAGTCGATTGCTTTCTGCCGGCTTCGATGCTGCCTCAATCGCTGGTCTATTCAAGTACGGCGTCGCGTTAGACGATGACAACTCTTTCAACCATTCTTTCGCTTGCAATGCACGCTTGGCTGGCTCAGTTCCAATACGCGCTGCCAATTGCGCACCGTATAGACTGTCAGGAGAGATAAAGCTGTTCATCTCGTGCCAAGTTCCATCACCCGCAAATTCACCCCACACTCCGAACGCCCAGTTGTTTGCCGTGGGCGGTTTACGGCAAGTAATGACGGGTGCCACGCAATTCCAAAGCACACAATTGGCTGCGGCCCAGCCGGTGCCCTGTGCGACTGTTTCACGATTGGTTAGCGAAAGGCCAGCGCCATCGATCTCGACGTTGTCGTACAAGACGCCCGAAGCCCAACTGCCAATCGGACCACTAAAACGGGCGGCTTGCTTGCTCGAACAGTAAACGAACGCGTTGGGACCAGGTGTCAATGGACCGACCGCAAAGTCGTGTCGCCCATTGACCGCTTCGCATCGCAAAAACAAAATTTGTTGACCAAGCGTGTAAAAACTATGCCGCCGCCACCCAGCATCTTCTGAAATGGGATCCAAAGACTTGCAGTCGGCAATAGTGACGCGAAAAGCTTTTGCTCCCACATGCACCGCAGAGCCAACGAATTGGCGACACGTGACCGAGCGAACCCAAGCGTCCTCGACATGGTTCAACTGAACCGCATCCCAAGCATGTTCCTCGTCCTTTGGATTTTGCTCGGTGTTCGCAAGACTGATCAGCGTCAGATTCTCAACCCCGACGTTCTTTGCCCTCGCCTCTCCTGCGATCACGTTGACAGAGGCACTTGTCAACTTGGGATCTATCGACGACGTAATCGGTGCGTCGAGCTTGATCTCGTTTCCGTCTATTGCCACAATCGTGCGTTCCCAGTTTTGGTCAATCGAGCCCGGTTTCCAATCCAACCAGGAGCCTTTGCCATCGTCACTAGGAAAAGTGTTCATGCCAACAGCCTCAATCCACTCCGGTGTAGAAGGATGTTCTATCCGGACACGTTGCCCAAGACTCAAGAGCGCAGGCTGTTCCACTTTCACCGACATCGCGCCTACCGGGACGTATTCGCAAATCCGCGTTACGACGGGATGTTTGTCCGCCGACTGACTAGTCCCGTTTGGTAATTTCTTCACGCCGACTACGATCAGCGTCCGACGTGTGTGCCCCGTTGCGATGATCGTTGTCGACCCGCTACCAGATCCTCGCAAGACGATTCCTTCACCATGCAACTGCAATGAGCCGCTGACTTGGAATTGTCCGGGCGCAAGTTGTACTGCACCTCGCCAATCCCTTTGATCACCCGCGGTTGCTGCCAGTCGATCTATGGCATCCTGGATCTGTTGCGTATCGTCGCCACCTGACGGAGCAAGCGTTACCCGCGTTTCGACCCACGGTGGACTCTGTGCTCCAGCCCAGTATCCGCAATAGGAAAAATCAGGGACGCGATCCCCATTGGCTGCCGCGTTGTATGTCAAAACATTATTGGTCGCAACAATGGCCGGTAGCGGCCGTTCTGCTGCGAGGGAAGTTGTGAAACACGACAGAACAAGGACAATGGAAAGCCTATTCGAAATCATTTTTCTAATCCACGGTGGTTTTGATACGCAGCAGAGTTCGTCAAGACATTTGGCGAATCGCGGACGCTTGCCGAAACTTTTGACGCGTTTCGCTACCCTAAAATTTGATCTAGAAAAAGCACTCTCTAGGTTGGTTGATCCTGCGGCTTGTTTCTCGCTCTGCAAAGGATCTCGTGGCCAACGCGAATATGTGTTTCCATGAGTTGGCCGGCTTTCACACCATCGCCGGCTCTCGTTGCTGCGACGATTTCGCGATGTTCGGACAAACTCTGTACCGCCCGATCTGGTAGGAGCGAGAACACACTATTGACGACCATCTTGTTCTTCGCGGACAACTGCTGCATCGTTTGAAGAATCTGTCTGTTCCCCAAAATCTGGATAGGCAAGGAATGGAATTCCTCGTCCAATTCTACAACTTGAAGTCGGTTTTCCTGGGGCAGATTGGCAATCTTTTCTAAAGCTAAAAGGGTCGATTCCCACCGTTCAAGTTGTGGCGCAGTGATGCTGCTGGCAATTCTCCTTACAGCATAACCCTCTAATGCAATGCGAATTTCGTAGATATCCGCAATTTCATCGTCACCTAGTTCGCGGACAACGATGCCGGATTGAGGGGAAACGGTTATGAACCCTTCCATTTCTAGTCTTTCGAGCGCCGCTTTGACCGGTGTTTTGCTCATCCCCAATTCGGCAGCAAGTTGCCGCTCGGAAAGGAAAGTCCCAGGTACATAACTGCAATTCGAAAACCTAGAACGTAATTCGTCGTAAGCCCGGTTCTTGAACAGCTCGCGGGTCTTGATGGCCGTCTTTGAAGGAGCTAACGCATGTGAAGGTAACGACATCGATAGTGAAACCACTTATTGGATAGACTGCGTTTATGAAAACATTTACATTACGCTAGTCTGAGATCTCAGTCAACAAAAGGCAACCCCTCTCACAGGCCTCAAAGTATGAATTTCAAGCCCGTCCATGCCCTTGCCATTCTCAGCTCGTTTGCTTGCACCCTGAGCAATCCGCTCGGCTTACACGCCCAAGGGTACCCGCGCCTTTCATCGGAGCAGTTCGCCTCGGCGTCCTCCATGCTAAAGGCGTCGGATGCACGCTCAGATGCAAAGTTTGCCAAAGCGAAGCCAGCGATCGACGAATGGGCTAAACGAGGAAAGCCTTATCTGCCAACTGCAGCCGTGCCAGAAGATTTACCTCAAGCCAAGATACCAGCTTTCCCTGGTGCGCAAGGTGGTGGCATGTATAGCTTTGGCGGTCGCGGCGGAAAAGTCATAATCGTTACCAATTTGAACGACGATGGCCCGGGAAGTTTTCGCGAAGCATGCGAGACGGCAGGTCCACGCATAATCTTGTTCAATGTCGCCGGCATCATTCGCTTGACCGATCGCATTCGCATTCGCGCCCCCTATGTCACAATCGCTGGCAATACAGCCCCCGGAGATGGAGTTTGCATTGCAGGCAACACCGTCGAGTTAGAAACGCACGACATTATCATTCGTCACATGCGATTTCGCCGCGGCGCTACCGATGCCAGAGATCGCAACGACGCATTCGGAGGCAATCCAATCGGGAATGTCATGATCGATCACGTTTCTGCTTCGTGGGGGTTGGATGAAAACATGTCGATGTACCGACACATGTATTCGCCACCCGAGGGTGGGCCTGATCTCAAGTTGCCAACCGTCAACATCACCATTCAGTATTCGATTTTCTCAGAAGGACTCAACACCTATCATCACGCATTTGGCTCGACGATAGGCGGCTTGAACAGTACTTTTCATCACAACTTATGGGCCTGCAATACCGGGCGAAATCCAAGCGTCGGCATGTATGGTGATTTTACGTTTGCCAATAATGTTATCTTCAACTACCGACATCGCACAATTGATGGCGGTGATCATCGGAGTTTTTTTAATATCATCAACAACTACTTCAAGCCTGGGCCAGGGACACCAAAAACGCCAGTCGCCTATCGTATCCTTAAACCCGAATCCGAACGGAGTAAGACGGTCTTCGATAACTTTGGCAGAGCATTCGTAAGTGGAAACTTCGTCGAAGGCTACCCGGAAATCTCGGAGGACAACTGGGCAGGTGGAGTTCAGCCGGACTCCAAAGCACCCGTTGACGAGATATTGCCGAAAATACGCGTCCTCGAACCTTTCCCGCACGCTTCGCTGAAAATGGAGGACGCTCGCTTTGCGTTTGAAGTCGTTTTACAACAAGCTGGAGCGACAATGCCCGTTCGCGATCAGGTTGATTTACGCATTGCCGAATCGGTGCGTACCGGCCAAGTCGCAAAAACCGAAATTGCTGCGAGTTCTCAAGCCAAAGCTGCGAATGTAAAGTATGCAAAGGAGTGGATCGACGAAATGGCGGAAGGCGTTCGCCAGGGTTACATTACAGATCCCGACGAAGTCGGCGGCTATCCGAACTACACTGGCCAACCCTATGTCGATAGCGACTCTGACGGACTACCCGATTTTTGGGAGCGAGATCACGGATTGAATCCGACCGACGCCTCGGATGCTACAGGTGACCTCAATGGTGATGGTTATCTCAACGTGGAGGACTTTATCAACGGTTTGGATCCTCGCGTTCGTTAGCGACGGCTATAACCGACTCAACCATGAGGCGCGTTTTGAGGGAGAGTATTGGAGGGAGAGTAGTGGGAGAGTAGCGAAGCAGAGGGCAAACGGTCGAGCGAGCATTAAAACTTCGCTTGGTAGTGAGGGATCCAGACAGACATCTCAGACGCCCCACGATTTGACCATGAATAATAGGGGATTAGCTTGACCGGAATCGGCTTCGCTTCTGATTCCTTGAATTCGCGATAGAGCTTGCCTTTCCAGTCGACAGCCCCGGTTGCAACCAGGTTTCCTTCGAGGACGGTTACTCCGCCTAGGAAGTTCGCGTCAAAGCGCGGTATCAACTTGACGTCCAATGGAATTCGCAAGTCGAACAGCGATATTGCTTCTGGGATGTCGAATGACTCAAGGCAATAAACAATCGGTCCACGTTTGATGGCGAGGTGATTGCGAGTTTCTTCAACGAAAGGATGCGATTCGATCCGTTGCGGTGGCATTGGCAGATCTAACTTGATTACAGTTCCTGGTCGCCAAATGCGTTCAATCGAAACAAAAGTTCCAGGCACTAGCTTAGTCTCAACCAATTCGCCGTCGACTTTAAGCGTTGCTGACGTCGCCCAACCGGGAATTCGCATTTTCAGGCGCACCGGCTCCGAATCGCATTCCTGAACAGTGATTAGAACCGATCCGCTCCATGGATACTCAGACTCTTGTTTCAATCGAACGCGACTCTTGTCGGCCAAATTGGTGTCAAGAGTGTTACTTCCATACAAATTGATCCAGATCGTCCGATCTGACTTTCCATACGCGTAATGCCCGCTTTCCGCAATTGTGCGAGCCACATTGGGCGGACAACAAAACGACGTTACAAACGGCACTCGGCCGCCTGACCAACGTAGGTTTACTGGCGCCCCATGGGATTGACGCAGAGGGTTGGTGTAGAAGAAATCTGTTCCGCGCAAGCTCACTCCCGAAAGCACCGAATTGTAAAGCGCGAGTTCTATCATATCGATATGCTTGGCGTCACCGTTAGCCAAGAACATCCGCCAGTTCCAGAGCACGTTGCCAATATTGGCGCATGTCTCGTTGTGGGCGGTCGTGTTTGGAAGTTGGTAATTCCGTCCAAAGGCCTGATGAACGCGTGTGATGGAGCCTTGGTCCTTTGATCCATCGGGTGAAGCCCCATCATAGAGAGCGCCGCAACCGCCCGTGATGTAAAGCTTCTTCTCAACCAAGTTATTCCATATCGCGTCCAGTGACGACAGCAATTCTCGATCACCCGTTTCTGCAAACAGGTCTGCGATGCCCGCATAAAGATATGTGGCACGGACCGCATGACCGACAGCTTCATTCTGCTGCTTGAATGGAAGCCGATCTTGATTGTCATCGCCACCACCCACGGTTTTATCACGCATCTGAATCAATCGCCGGACGAGATCGAAGTATCGAGACTCGCCTGTAACTCGATACAAATCCAGCAAGCCCATGTAATGCGAAGGACAGATCGCGTGCGCCGCCTGTTCTGCGGTTGGATTGCGATAGGCTTCATCGAGAAAGTCGGCAGCTTTGCAAGCAATATTCAATAAACTGTCCTTGCCGGTTACTTCATGATGCACGCAAGCCGCCGTCATCAAGTGCCCCATATTGTACATCTCAAAATTGAAACGATCACCGAATGGTCTGACCGTCATATCGCCGTTGCGGTTGGCGATCAGGACAGGAGTGTGAATATAACCATCCATCCTCTGCGCTTTTCCGATGATCTCGATGATTTCATCCAACCTCGCGTCCCATTCCGAGTCTTGTTCGGTTGCCTGAAGTGCGCAAACGGCTTCCATCCATTTATAGAAGTCCCCGTCATTGAATGACGCGCCACGATACCTACCTACCGACAAACCCGCGGAAATCCGGAAATGCTCCAGGTACGGCTTGTACTCTGTTCCTCGCATGATCTCCCACATCGCGGGAACCGTTTTCTCGCGGCAAGTGTCAAGACGCTCCTTCCCGAAACCGGAAGTCCACAGCACTTCGTTTAACCGAACTGGTTGGACCTCTCGATATGGACTCGTAGCAACCGACTGCGCCGAAGCTTTCCCAGCAAACAAGCTCGTGGTTACGATCATCGTAAGATGTACCAACGAAAAATTTCCCAACGCAACTTGTACGTAGCCTTTTGGCATAGTTAGTCATAATCCTTCAGCGAGGTCACTGAGTTCGTTCCAAGATGATTCGGCAGTTTCCGGAGAGATTGTGTTTTCCATTGTCGAAAACCTCACGGGCATCGCGCAAGGTCTTGTTAGCAGATTCGATCGCGTGGAAGGCGTGATTGTCGTATAAATTGTCAATGTTTTCGAACTTTTTTGCCTGTAGTTAGGCGAGCGGCAGGCTGAAACATACCAGCCGTAGTTTGGGACCATTGTCCCGAACGAACAAACCGACGGGACAAAGGTCCCATCCTACGGAAGTAATGATCGTGCCGCTCGCCTTAACAGAATATTATAGTGGATCGCCTGTTTCCGAACCGTTGAAAGCTTCTTTCCGTTGCGAACAAGATACTGAAAGATTCGTCGCAAGACGCACGCTACCAAGAGTTTTTGCCGAGTGATCTCTCCTTCGTTTTGCGGCAAGTTGTTCCGGATCACCGTTTCGATGCCATGCCCGCAAACAGACCTTGGCAGCAGGCCTGCAAGATCATTTCGGACATCCATTACTACCGGCGGTGAAACATCGATTCGAGTTTTTCGAAATCGGCGTCGATTCCGGCAGTTTTCAATTTCGCATGCAATTCACGAATCAACATTGGAAGCTCGACTGAATTTTCTTTGCTTAGGAGTTTCGAGGAATCGAGTCCAACATCGATTTGGAATTGTTGTTGATCAAACCAGTCCAGGAAGCTTGCCACATGAGTCTCGAGGTTCTTTCGCCGCAATGCACTTTGCTTTTTGGTTTTCGAGTCTTTCGCTTTTGGTGACTCAATTTCTTGATCGGCATAACAAAGTGCCTTGATGATCCAATCGTAGGGAGCGCTAGTCGCGCTTCCCAAATTGATGGATTCGTTTGCAGACCGAATGGATTCAGGATACTGCTTGGCGCGATACTGCTGAAGTGCGAGAGTATTCCAATAATAGGGGGATTTTTCTTCACGAGCGAGTGGTCCCAACAGCTCAATCCATTTGCCGAAATCCGTTTCCGAATTGGACGAAACGGAACAGATCCAAGCTGCGCTGTTGATTACCGATGGCTCGTCATTGGAGCCAATGATTTCGGTCAGTGCGCGACATTGCTGCTGGTACTCCTCCTTTTTCCCCAGAGTCAATAAAACACGCGCAAGCATGTTTTGCGACGTTGTCGTTGACTCGGTTTCAATCGCGCGTCGGATGTCGATCTCCGCCGACACCCAATCGTCCGAATGAATATGCGTTAGAGCGCGAGTCTGCCAATGTCTCCCATTCAACGAATCGTGTTGAACTGCAAGTTTGCTATGGAAATTGGCGGCAAACAGGTTGCGATGTCTCAATGCCGTTCGAGCTTGTTCGCCGTGCCAATCCACAACGGTGTTGATTGATTCGGCCTCGCTGTCTTGCCGCCGATTTTTATTCCAAGCACGAAAGTTTCTTTGAGAAAATCGCAACAACTGAGTGCTGTCAGGATTGATGGCAACGAAGTTCTCTAAGCCTCTAAGGCCTTGGAGTTTGAGCAGCTCCCTACCGACGGAAAGCTCAAACATTCGGACCGTCTCATCGTTTCCTGTCGATATCAAACGTTGGCTATCCGGACTAAAGCAAAGGCTAGTGACCAAATCCGCATGCCCGTCCAATTCGAGATTCGGGGACGCACTTGGGGAGTGAATGAGGCGATCGAA
>JANODW010000509.1:0-2516 GCA_031412875.1 Pirellula sp.
ACGGACTAGCTGATCAATTGTTCACCGCGAGGCGCAAACTGGGGCCAAGCCTTGCAAGCAGCGTCCTACGTCTAATGCTCAATCGAGCCGAAACAACCAAATCGCTATTGGATGCAATCGAGAAAGGCCAAATTCAGTTCACTGATCTTCAGTTGGATCAACGCCAAGCCATTCTCAACCACGTCGATCGGGAGATCGCTCGACGAGCGGGGGAATTGATGAAGGCGCGCGGCGCCATGGTAGTTAGCGACCGACAAGCGCTTGTTGACGAGTGGACGCCGGTCATTGCAGTGAAAGGAAACCTTGAAAACGGTATCGCCATGTATAAAAAACATTGCGCTCAATGCCACAAGCATGGTGAGCTCGGCGTTGCTATCGGACCCAATCTAACGGGCATGGCGGTGCATCCAAAAGAGGAAATCCTAATGAACGTTCTCGATCCATCTCGCAGCGTTGAAAGCAATTTCAGGACCTACCAAGTCCTCACGGTCGAGGGCAGAGTGATCAGCGGCATGCTCGCGGGAGAATCAGCGAATTCCATCCGGATGATTAATGCTCAAGGAAAAGAGGAACAAGTCCTGCGCGCAGAAATCGAAGAGATGAACGCACCCGTCAAATCGTTGATGCCCGAAGGGTTCGAAGCTTCCATCAGCAAACAGGAAATGGCGGATCTATTGACCTTTTTGAATACTCGCGGTCGCTATACGCCGTTGACGCTGTCGATCGCGGCAACGTTAAGCGGTGCGAAAGGATTGCCCGGAAACCGCGGTGCTGCTGGCGATAAGTTTGAGCTAAAGAACTATGGCACTCTTAACATCGACGGTGTTCCATTCGAAATTCAGGATCCTCTAGAAGGTCGGATTGCAAACATGATCGCCCTCCAAGGCCCTAGACCTGGACCTGGTGGTCCGCCAACATTGCCGTCGTCAACTAGTTTAGCATGCTCGGGCAAGGTGTCATCTATTCATCTTCTCGGCGCAGTTGCCGCATTTGGCCCACCCAATACCAACGGCGCATCCAGTTTGATCGTTCGCTGCAATTTTGAAGATGGCTCCAAGGAAGACCATGCATTGGTCAATGGAAAGCATCTCGCAACGTATCGCGACAAGGTTGACGTTCCGGAATCCAAGTTTGCGATCGACGCAAATGGAAAACAAATCCGCTACATGAAGGTTTCGGTGACCAACGACAAACCGTTGAAGAGCATCGAGTTTGTCAAAGGCGAAGATTTTTCAATCCCACTGATTTTTGCGGTTACCGTCGAATCGACAGACAATGGTGGACACTAGACGGGGAAGTGAATGTGCCTTGGGAGAGCGACACTCCCGAAAAGTTACGTTGGGTTCCGATCAAACGATTGCACCAGTAAATAATTGGCGGGAGCCTGTCCTTCCTGCCTTAGCGCCCAAGGTTCCTTTCTCCTTTCCAAAGGGTTCGTTATGAAATTTTTCACAAAGAAATCGTTGGCAAAAAACTTGCTTGGCGTTTTCGCACTGTGGTGCTGTGTAGCGCCATTGGCTATTGCTCAAGACACTCCCGAGCGACCGCGACGACCAGGCGGATTCGGTGGACCGATTGAGCTCGGCCCTGACGACGTTGCATTCTATAACGCTCCGCCCGAAGGTTTTAAAACCGTTCGCGATGGTGTACCGACGGGCAAGTTGGAATTGATTGAATACGAATCAAAGACAATCGGCACGGTTCGCAAAGCAAACGTGTATACGCCACCTGGCTACTCGGCCGACAAAAAATATCCCGTCCTGTATCTATTGCACGGCATTGGCGGCGATGAGGCAGAATGGGTACGCTTTGCGAATCCGAATGTGCTATTCGACAATCTCATCGCGGATGCCAAAGCGGTCCCAATGATCGTCGTTATGCCCAATGGACGAGCTCAAAAGAACGATCGAGCAGAAGGAAATGTCATGGCAAGCGCTCCAGCTTTTGCTGCGTTTGAACGAGATTTGATCGACGATTTGATTCCAGCGATCGAAACGAAATACTCCGTTGACAAGAGCCGTGAAAAGCGTGCCATCGCTGGTTTGTCGATGGGGGGTGGACAGTCGTTTAATTTCGGGCTGGGAAACCTGGAAACATTCGCTTGGGTTGGACCATTTTCCGCAGCTCCAAACACGAAACCCGCCGACGAACTCATTCCGAATGTTGAGAACGCTAAAGCCAAGCTAAAGCTGCTATGGATATCGTGCGGAAACAAGGATGGATTGATCCGCATCAGCCAGAATATGCATCAGTTCTTGAAGAAGAATGGTATCGAGCATGTGTGGCACGTGGACGGGCATGGACACGATCCAGTTCACTGGAGCAGCAGCTTGTATTGGTTTAGTCAAAGTGTGTTTCAGGATACGAAGCCAGTCGCCAAGTAAGCGTTGTCGTCACGATGAAACCCTGGGGCTGCAGAGATTTCAGGACTCCTTTTTTGAAACACAGAGGTACAGAGGGCACAGAGGGAATTGGCTCAGTGGCTCTGTGTTTTCAATTGGGGTTGCAGAGATTTC
>JANODW010000510.1:0-7555 GCA_031412875.1 Pirellula sp.
GTACGACACTTATGGCTGCTCCACTTAAGTCCTGACCCGATTCGCGCTTCCCCCTCGCGAGAGCCACTTCCACACAAATCAAGAAGCTCTCAGCGGGAGAGTTTCTCGTTGCAGGAAAGTATTGCAGCGCAATGGGCGATAGGAAAGGGGTTTTCTAAATTAATTGCCAACCAAAGCCATTTTCGGGTGACGGTTTGCCGGCGGATCGGCCGAATTGCACGGGACTCACTTTTCGCCAGCCGAACCATCCGCAATGAAAATCGCTGCGGCGATCAAGTCCGCGGTGGTGCCGGGATTGCCCCGGTGCTGGGGATCCCGTAACGAGGCGTCCAAGCCAGTCCACGCCATCTCATACGCTCTGGAGCCAATGGGTCCGGATGCGAGGACCTGGCGCGCTTGTTGGCGCACTTTTTCTGCCACGTCCCTCCCTTGCTTGCGGGCAATGAGGCTATCGACCCGTTCGGAAAGCCATTCCAGTTGCAAAATGGGAATCGCATCCCGCCAAGCCATGCCGTCGGCTAATTTTCCTTGCAACCGTTGAGCCATCGCGAACACCATCTCGAAATCGCTTGCGTACTGTAGCGCAATGTCGTCCCAGTCAGCCGCGATTCTCATGGCGTCCATGATGCTTTGCGGCGCGGTTTCTCGAACATCCATCGTTTTGGAATCGCCAAGTCCACCCGGTTTGGCTATTCGGATGGCTTCGTAAATGTCCAGCGAATCTTTGGGTGTTAGCGTCTCAAGTGTCTCGGCCAGCGCTCGAGACAATCCTCCTGCTGCAACAACAGCCTGTGTGCTTCTTTCAGCGAGAGTGAGCGTGCGATGTTGAGCAACGATCAGCGGAGCCATGAGCAAGATGGTCCCGAGGCTGGTGTTGGTTTGCGATGCACTCATCATGGCTTGTACGGATACCAATACCATCCGTCCCACCGGCTCTCCGATGGTTTGGTCGACCGCTGCGCCGATCGCTTTGGCTGCAAGCAAAAAGTGCTGGTAAGTGAGGTCGTCAAAAGAAGCGTGCGGATGGACGTTGCCGGCCTTGATGGACGTGCACTCGGTTTCGATCGCAAAGCGGACTCTATCTCCGATCGACATGCGCTTCTACCATCTGTTGAAGCTCTTCGAGAACTTCGCTGGCCGCCTCCTCCATCACATAGTGACCAACGTCCTTCAGCTCGCGCCGCGTTGCAGATGGCCAAGCCAAATTCATGCGTTCCATGCATTCGGGACGGAAGCACCAGTCTTTCATACCCCAAACAAACCGGATCGGCAATTCGCTCAATCGGGGCAGTTTGCTTTCGAGTTCCGACAAGACCGTCCACGTGGGATGGGTCTTCGACATCGGTATGTCCTGCACAAAGCGATCGATGGCAATGCGATTGGAGGCGGAGTCGTACGGTGCCAGCAAACCATCGCGGGCGTTTTGGCTCAGTTTCGGCAATCGATCGATGGCCATGTAAATGGCAGCCCGAGCAAAGGCGTTGCCATATCGCATCGCCCAGGAACCGATCAGTGGGATTCGGCATGCTGCGATGCGCCAGGGGATATACGGAGGCGGAAAGGCTGCTGTGTTGAGGACTAGGATGTTGCGGATGCGGTCGGTCCTCTCTACTGCGGCCCCCAACCCTATCGCCCCTCCCCAATCGTGAACCACCAACGTCACATCCCGGAGATCGAGGGTATCGATCAAACGAATGAGATTTGCCGTGTGCGTCTCTAAGCGATAGCTGTACTGTTGAGGCTTGTCGCTCAAGCCGCAGCCGATATGATCCATCGCGACCACGCGATTCGTGGCCCGAAATCGACTGGCAATCGAGCGATAGTAAAAGGACCAAGTTGGATTGCCATGCACGCACAGAATCGTCGATGTCGACGCGTGTCTGGGGCCCTCGTCGATGTAATGCATCCGAACATTTTTCCCCATCTCCAGATAATGAGACGCAAACGGGTACTCCTCTCGCCATGCATGGGATTGCGTTGGTAGGCTCATCCGTATTTAAGCGCCTGCGCTAGCTGGTTTGGTTGCAACACTGGCTCGGATATCAGCAAAGTTTCGCAAGTCATATGGCAGGCCAACATAATCCAGGACACGGCACAAACCTCTCAAGGCGACACCGAAACCATCCGGCCCGCTGAAGCCGCCGAACTGCCCGCCCCCTTTGACATGCGGTTCCAAGTCCAGAAACAATCCAGGTATTCCTCGTTTCTTAAGTTTTTCGAGAAGCGACGCGTAGTCTCGCTTCACATCTCGGAAGATCGCTTCGTGACCGGAGTCCCCCTGGTCCGCCGGAACGAAACTTTTGAGCGATTCCTCGTCGACATGGTTCGAACGGGTCGTTGGACGTTGGTAGTCCTTGACGTGCAGCCATCCCATCCCTTCCTTCATTGCCAAGTACTCTTCGTAGACTTGATCGGTCGTCATGCCTTGGCAAACGAGATTCGCCCCATCGAATATCAAAAGCATCGCGGGGTCCCCCACTCCATCGTATAGTTTCTTAAGCAGCTTGCCTGTCTGGCCGATCAAGTTGGCTTCGACCTCGAGTCCAAACGTGAGTCCGTTCGAATCGCACAGGCGAGCGATTTGACCGAGTTGATCGATGGCTTGTGCAAGGTGCAGTTCGGGTTGCGTGCCTCGCGGATGATAGAAAGAAAACCCCCGAATCAATTTGCAGCCAAATGTGTTTGCAAGATCGCAGGCGCGTTGGACATCCTTTTTGAGGTACTCTGGAAATGGAACGTAGCGATTCTGAGTGCCATCCTCGACATCCATCAATTTCACTTTGCCGATGGGGGAGCCCAACGAAGAAACGTGGAGCCCATACTCGGATTGCAACGCTAGAATGCGAGCAATCGATTCAGGGGAGAGCAGCATGGCGTTTTGGATCCCTTCGCCCGCATCGATGAACCGCAGCGTGTAGTAACGCAGACCCAGCGCAGCAAAGGCACAGAACTGTTGCTCGGCTGTCTTTTGATTGGCAGCTTCGTCCGCAAAGCCGCTCAACAGTACCGGTGCCGTTCCGTTGACAGGATTCCCAATCGTCATCTTACTTTCCCTTTTCGTAGCTAACCGTGATCACCGACGTAATCCCGCCGCGTGCTCCCCAACGGCTTTCAAGCGAAACGCGTCGTGGCTTTACGATGGTCACGAA
The DNA here is from genome assembly GCA_031412875.1 of Pirellula sp. Lineage (GTDB taxonomy): Bacteria > Planctomycetota > Planctomycetia > Pirellulales > Pirellulaceae > JBKCUI01. The sequence goes on from JANODW010000510.1 coordinate 3,150, forward strand.
ATCATCGAGAATGCGATTGGTCACGTTTTCGTAGAAGATCCCTTCATTGCGGAATTTCTGCAAGTACAACTTCAAGCTCTTTAATTCGACGCATTTCGAGTCCGGAACATAGCGAAAAATCAACGTGCCAAAGTCGGGCTGTCCCGTTTTGGGGCACATCGACGTGAACTCAGGACATTCGATCTCGATATGGTATTCCCGATCTGGGAATGAATTGTCAAAGCATTCGAGTTGATCTTGGTACGGTGTGCCAGGCACAGGAAAATCTCCCAGGGAATAAAGGCAAGTGAGGGTACGCGACAAATTGGATTTTGTGTATTCTGATGATTCGGCAATAGAAGAACAGTGCATTTTGCCTTCGGTAAGGCAGATTGATCGGTCAAACGAAGCGAATTCGAGGCCTGCGTGATTCGGATCTCAGAAATTTTTCACAGCGTCCAGGGGGAAGGCCGATTGACCGGGACCCCCAGCGTCTTTATTCGAACTAGCGGTTGCAATTTGCGTTGCTGGTTTTGCGATACCCGATACGCGTCCTGGGAGCCGGAAGGCGAATCGCAAGATATCGATGCGATCGTCTCAGCGGCTTTGAAATGGGATACCAAGCATGTGGTGATCACCGGAGGCGAGCCGATGATTTTTGAGGAGATGGTGGAACTCTGCGACAAACTCCATCGCGAAAATCGTCACATCACCATCGAAACCGCGGGCACCATCTATCGAGATCTCGCCTGCGATCTCTGGTCGATAAGCCCCAAGCTGAGCAATTCTACACCCGTGGGATACGCTTCCGACGAATGGGTGAGAAATCACGATGAACGACGGTTCCGAATCGACGTGGTGCGACGTTTAATGCACCAAGGCGAATACCAGCTCAAATTCGTGGTGGGATCGATTCTCGACGCGGAAGAAGTGCTGGAATATTTGCAACAATTAGCGACTTGGGATCGCGATCGTGTCATGCTGATGCCCCGAGGTACGACCGCCGAGGACCTGCAATTGCAATCGTCTTGGCTAACAACATGGTGCCGCGATCACGATCTACGAATGTGCGACCGGTCGCATATTTACTGGTTCGGCAACCGCCGCGGCACTTGAGGGCCTTGTAGGTCAAAACCAAAGGGGGCCAGCATCATCGCCCTCGCCGTGAAGCGGAACGGCGCAAGCCGTCCGGTCAGGACCTGTAAAGAATCTCGGCGATCTCAGCCACCACGTTTTGGCTGACATTTGCGACATCTATTGCTTTTGGGCGATGAGATCCGACGCAAACGGGTTGATCATTTCGACAATGCGATCTTGTCGCGGTAGGATCACCGTGACCGGAGCGCTTTGGATCTTGAAATTCGATGGTTCCGCATGAGGGTTGACGATCGATGAAGTTGACACGGCGGGCGCATCTTTGGGCACCGGATAATAATTGGGTGCCGATCGCAACTGCGGAAACGATGCGTAGGGACTGTCGCCATAGGGGCGTTCGAATCGTTGGCCGTAATAAACCGGTGGATAGACCGAGAAGTACGGCGGGACGGGCAATCGATTTCGGAAGCTATTCTGGTATCCGACAGAATATCCAAAGGAAAAAGCCAGGGGTTCTTGGCCCAGTGCCGGTTGGGAAGCAAATGCCAACGCAACTATCGCGACGCAGGACAGGATCCGTTTACAATTCATGATGTACCTCTTCGTAGAAATGTTCCCCTCCGAACCTTTCTAGCGTAGTTGAGCAACAGGCAAATTCAAGGGTTATCGCAATGAATTCCATAGCGGAACGGCGCAATCAATCCGGTGAGCGTTTGCCTATCAGAAGTCGACGCTTTGCACTGAAGCACCAGTTGCGATCTGGCCGTCGTTTCGAATGAATTCGTCGCTGTTGTTTGGTCGACCTGTCGCGTCCGATTTCGAATTGAACCCGTTTTCCGGTTTTGCCTGGGTGGTTTGTGGTTGACGAGACTCGCGGCGGAAACCCAGGGATGACGCTACTTTTGCGGAGCAAAAGGCGACTATGTGGGACCTGTAAAGCGGCTGCAAACCCTGTTTTGGATGGTAAGGCACCAGGTATTTCGGATAGAATAATGAGCCGTGAAGAATAGCCGCAAAGTATCGTGGGCTTCGAAACCAAAACCTTCAATCTGCCAAGCAATAAAACGAAAATGAAAAAACGCAATTTCAATCGTCGCGATTTCCTCAATGCATCGGTCACCGCTGGCGTCGCCGCAGGACTTGCTCAAGGTGGTTTTTTTTCTTCACCGACGCATGCCAGCGAAACGAAAAAGCTCGGGGTCGCGCTGGTTGGACTCGGGAGTTTGAGCTCCAATCAGATTGCCCCGTCGTTCCTTAAATCATCCCATTGCAAACTCGCGGCGATCGTGACCGGAACTCCCGAAAAAGAAAAACTTTGGTCGGATAAATACGGCATCTCGAAAGAGCATATTTACAACTACAACAGCTTTGACAAACTGGCGTCGGACGAATCGGTCGACATTGTTTATGTCGTTCTGCCCAACAGCATGCACGCCGAGTATACCGTTCGCGCCGCGAAAGCCGGCAAGCATGTTTTGTGTGAAAAGCCCATGGCAAACTCCGCTGCCGACTGCCGCGATATGATCGCCGCTTGCACCAAAGCCAATCGCAAACTCGCCATCGGATACCGATGTCAATACGAACCGCACCACGTCAAGTGCATTGAGATGGCTCGCAAAAAAGAATTGGGAGCCATCAAAATGATCGAAGCAGGTTTTGGATTCAAGATCGGGGATCCCAAGCAGTGGCGACTGAACAAGACCTTGGCGGGCGGTGGGGCCTTGATGGATGTCGGTGTCTATGCACTTCAAGCTTGCCGTTATTTGACCGGCGAGGAGCCTACCATGATCACGGCTCAAGAAACGAAAACGGATGCGACGAAATTTGCTAGTGTCGATGAGTCAATCACTTGGTTGATGCAATTTCCATCCGGAACCATGGCCTATTGCAGCACCAGCTATAACTTCAACGGCTTGAATCGATTCAATGCCTTCGCGGAGAACGGATTCATTCGAATGGATCCGGCCTTTAGCTACACCGGCAATCGGATGGAAACTTCCAAGGGTAAAGTCGAGCTAGAGGCCCCTGACCAATTTGCGACCGAAATGGACGAGTTTGCAAAGTGTATTTTAGAAAACAAGCCATCGAAGGTTTCTGGCGAAGAAGGCCTTAAGGATCTATTGGCGGTGGAAGCCATTTACAAGTCCATCGAGACTAGGACCTCGGTCAAGGTTGTTGCCTAGCCACCATGGCGATTCGCGACCCCAGTGAGACAGCAGACGCTGCGACTCGACGGCAAATCGATGTGATCCGGATGAGTCCGGATCAAGCGCTTCGAAACGAATTGGATCCAGAAGTCCGTCTGTATCCGACGGTGGGCTATTCGATTGCCGACGGGTCGTTTTGGCGCATCCAAATCCAGGGCCGTATCTCCCATTCCCCACCTGCAACATTCGGCAAACGATTGATGTTGCGCGGTTTGATCCGCGCTCTAAATGTTTCCGCCCAAGTTGCTGAGAGCGATCTCTTCCGGCAACGCGTTCGAGGCTTCATTTCGACGCCGATCAAAGGAGCACGCATTCAAGTCGACTTGGCCGGACAACACTATGTCCTCCGACGCAAGTCAAAGACAAGCGGACTTTTTGGAGGGAGACTCGACATCCCAGCCAAACAATTGCAAGACTTTCGAACGTACGGTTCTCTCCAGCAAGCAAGCGACTCGATCGCTCAGGATTTTTTCCAGAAGTGGGACATTGGACTTGGGCAAATCAGCAGCCAAGTCTTCTTGGCCCAACGAAGTGGAATCAGTGTTGTCACGGACATCGACGACACCATCAAAATGACAGAGGTAAACAGCCGCCGCAGGATGCTTCTCCGGACCTTCGCCGAACCATTTGAATCGATCGACGGAATGGCGACCGCGTACCAACGTTGGGCGCAGCAAGGGGCGTTGTTTCACTACGTCAGCAGCAGCCCTTGGCAAATCTACGACGCGATCAATGATTTTCTTGTCTCAGAAAATTTTCCTCCCGGTAGTATGCATTTGAAATGGTTTCGGCTGAGGGACGAGATCTTCAAGCGTTGGCAAATCCTCCGGCGGAAAAGCAAAGGAGGCGTCATCCGCAATTTGATCCGACGGCTGCCCGGAAGAACCTTTATTCTGGTAGGTGATAGTGGGGAACGCGATCCTGAGATTTACGCTAAACTCGCATCGAAGTACCCATCGCAGGTTGCTCGCATTTGCATCCGACAGATCGACGCAAAACCTTTGGATAGCGAGCGGCTTAACAAGATATACCGCCGGTACGGAATGACCGTTCCCATCCAGGTTTTTGCAAACCCGGTTCAGCTTGGCGACCTGAGCGTGTAATCGGGATATCTCCCCGTTCACC
>JANODW010000511.1:0-6126 GCA_031412875.1 Pirellula sp.
GTGAAACCATTCGCTCGTTCCATTTTAGGTACTGCCGGCGGCCTTTTAGTGCTAAGCGCTATCGGGACCATCGGATTTCTATCCGCTATCGCCAACCAGCAATCCGGTTTTCCGGCATCCGCATCTCGCCAACACAACAGGGCAGCCACGCTGACCATCCCGGCAGTCCAAGAAGCCGAACCGACGGAAACGGACTCGTTCGTACTAGCACAAGGTGGCATGGGCATGGGTAGCGGCGGGATGGGTGCCATGGGCGGCGAGGGGATGGGTGCCATGGGCGGCGGGAAGGGTGGCATGGGCGGCATGATGGGTGGCATGGGCGAAATGATGGGTGGAATGGGTGGCGGCATGCAGGGCGGGATGTCAGGAATGCCAACCGGTGCGGATATGCCCAAGGAAGTGGTAATCAAGTGGGAGAAGCCCGGAAGAAAAGCTCCATCCTGGCTCGACGGCGAGTCATTCGAAAACGAGCGTGAGCTCAAATTGCGTGCGCAGTTAAACGACCGTATCGACTTTGAATTTCAATCCGCACCGCTTTCTGCTGCGGTGGAGTACATCAGCAAAACCGCAAATCTTCCGATCCTTTTGGATGAGAAAGCTCTGGAAGACGAAAGCATTACTCCCGACGAACAGATCACTTTGCGACGCAACGATGCACGCGTCAAAGATATTCTCGCCCTCATTCTCGAGCCCCTGCAACTCACTTACGTCATCGAGTACGAAGTCATTAGGATCACATCTCAAAAATCGAGCGCTAATGAACTTCGGTTTTACGACCTCAGCTATCTGTTTCCTGATAGCAGCTTGACCCAGGAATTGCTTGCTGGGATCGAATCAACCATCCGGCCTGACCAATGGCTATCCCAGGGCGGGAACAGCACTATCAGGACGGTGGGATCGATGTTGCTGGTGAGCGCACCCCAAGAGACGCATTTCGGGGTGGAGCGATTTCTCTATGAGGTGAGCAAGCAGTCTCCAGCGAATTTCAAGCCCCGTGCGCTGGCTGAAAAGCCCGCAAATAAATAAGCTGCCGGTGCGATTTCAAGTTGGTACTCGGACCCAGTCCCAAATTTTGCCAATATCTGCGAATTTGCTCTGACAAAAGCGGGGCTCTTCTATTAATTTAGAGCCCTTGCAGTTGTGGGCTATCAGATACGTCACCCCCATTTCCTTGTCGATGCCGTTAAATGGAATAGGCCAATCGACCGCCGAACCAAGAGTTTGGCCCAGCGGGGTGCTTCTGTTAGAGTTGCTGCGTCGTGAGACGCTGCCAACCGATCTTTGAGCGGTTGCACAACAGTGTTTTTGAGTTTTCGTTTGAATGATTGCACTGCCATGTCTAAGCCTAAGCGGCCTCGCGCTGAGTCTCCGTCCGTACTTACCGGAGAACAACGTATCAATAAACTTTTAGCCGCCGCCGGACTCGGTTCGCGCCGTCAAGTCGACGAGCTCATTACGGACGGCCGAGTCGAGATCGATGGCAAAACGATCACGCAAGTGGGAGTCAAGGTAGACGCCGACACCGCCAAAATCTCCGTCGATGGCGAGCCTCTCAAACGCCACCGACCTCTTTACTTTGCGGTCCATAAGCCCGCCGGTGTCCTTTGCACCAACAGCGACCCAGAGGGTAGGCCGCGAGTGATCGATTTGGTGCCTGGCCATAGTCGGTTGTTTCCTGTTGGCCGACTGGACTCGTCCAGCACCGGTCTGATTCTATTGACCAATGATGGCGAGTTGGCTCAGCGACTGGCGCACCCACGCAACAGTGTTCCCAAGAGCTACTACGTCGTGGTTGCGGGCCAGGTAGAGATGGACTCCATGCGGCGATTGCAACGCGGTATCTACCTCGCCGAAGGATTCGCCCGCGTGGATGGCGCAAAGATACGTCGCGTTCGCAAGGGATGTACCGAAATCGAAATCACTCTTAGCGAAGGAAAGAACCGCGAAATCAGACGTGTGCTCGCGCGACTCGGTCACAAAGTCATCACCCTTCGGAGACTTGCAATCGGTCCTTTGAGGTTAGCAACTTTGCCGGAAGGAAGCTATCGCCCGCTGTCGCAAGACGAGGTCGCGCAACTCTACAACGCTGTCGAAGAAATCAAAAAAGAAAAGAAGATCCAGCGCAAAGAAAAGGATCGGCATCGCTCCGCTGAAATGAACGGCTTGGGCGCAAACATCCAAGAGGATCGATTGGAGACCGCCGCTAGCAGCAGTCCAGCCAAAGGCAATCCCCTCCGAAGCGAACGTGCGAAAACGGATGTCGAAGCACCGAAATCCAAAGGCCAAAAGGTTAAGAAGAAATCCCGACGAGGCGATGAACCCGACTCCTTGCCACCGTTGTCGGAGAATCCTTACAGCGAAGCAGAGGATAGAGATCCAGAAGAATCGCGGTTCCAAGACTCTGTATTGGTTAAAGAAACCGGTCCATTGTTCGACGATGACTTGGAAATTCCCGTGCGAAAAGGGAAAGTGCTCAGCTACGACGAAGACGACGATGCCGGTTTCGACGAAGACGATTTCGAATCGGACGGCATGGGATTCGAGAGTTTCGATGACGATGACGACGATGAAGATCTCGAGGACCAAGACGGCGATGGGCTCGAGGAACCAGATGGCGCTGAAGTCGAAATCCGTCGGTCGACGCGAAAGCCTCAACAGTCCCGCAACGCCGAGCGATCGTCTAAACCCCCAAAGCAAGCGGCATCCAAATCAGCATCCCCGAGACCCGCGTCGTTGCGGTCTGCACCTTCGCGGTCAAAATCTGGCGATGAAGGTTTTGTCCCTCGCAAAAAGGGTGTAGGTCGGCCCACAGGACCAAACAGCGGCAATCGCGGACGACCAACCGGAGCGGCCGGGAGAAAAGCAAGCTCTGCGGCCCGCAAGGGTGCTTCTTCCAATCGCATGGGTGATGCAGGCGGACGACCCAGTTCAGGCCGGCCAACCAAAGGTGCAGCGCGTCTCGGATCCGGCTTCGGCGGGCCTCGTGAAGGCTTTGGCGGCGGGAAAAAGAAAGGTGCTGGCGGCCGAGCTAGCGGCGCCCCCAAAGGCAAACGGTTCGGCGGTAAAGGTCGCTCGCCAGGCAAACGGTAACTTGAGTAAACAACCCCGGCAAGCGTCATGCAACGGCAAGGCCAACCCTTTCCGTTTCGCCACCACAACCCATGGCTGAATCCCTTCCCCCGCTTACTTGAATAAAATGAGTTATCTCCAGATCGATCAAAAGCGATTCGTTGTGATGGGCGTCGCCAATCGAAAGAGCGTTGCCTACTTCATCGGAAAATCGCTTGAGGCCAATGGCGCGCTCGTAGAGTACGTCGTCAGAAGCCAAAAGCGAAAAGACGAAGTTGCGAAACTGTTTCCTAACTCTCCGATCTGGATTTGCGATGTCGAAGACGAGTCGCAAATCGAATCGTTGGCCGCGGAACTTGCAGCCAACAAGGAGCCGATCGTGGGCTTGGTCCACTCCATTGCTTATGCCGACTATAGCGATGGAATGAAGCCGTTTCATGAGACCACTCGCAAGCAGTTTTTGCAGGCGATGGATATCTCTTGTTTTTCGTTCATCGCCGTTAGCAACGCATTAAAACACTTGCTCGCCCCCGAAGCATCGATGGTCACCATCGGAATCTCCACAACGCGCATGGCCAGCGAAAGCTACGGTTTCATGGCCCCAGTCAAAGCCGCGCTCGATTCGTCACTGGCCTTCCTCGCAAAATCGTTTAGCCGTTTTTCTAAGATACGATTCAATGCGGTGGGTGCTGGATTGCTGAAGACAAGTGCTTCGGCCGGAATACCTGGCTACGTGGACGCATACCTTTTTGCCGAGAAGGCGATTCCGAGAGGTACCGGAGTGACCACGCAAGAGGTAGCCGATACCGTGTTGTTCTTGCTCAGCCCTAGATCCTCCGGCATCAACGCACAGACGCTGGTCGTCGATGCAGGCATGTCGACCAACTATTTCGACAACGAAATCATTTCGCGGGTTGCCGGCGGACCTTCCAACTGATACTGTGGCGGTTGCCTCTCCCTCACAATGATTCTCGGTCAGCCACTCGTTCGCTCCCAGCAGAGTAAACGCAATCGATGAACGATATCAAGGACCCCAGACTTCTTTGGATCAAAGGCGGTCTATTTGTTCTGCTCGGGTCGCTTGCTTTTGGTTTGGTGATCTTGCAAAGCGGTAGCATTACGGTCACGGTGGCTGCCCTGATTGCGATTTGGGCTTTTTGCCGCGCCTACTATTTTGCCTTTTATGTGGTCGAGCATTACATCGATGGCGAATATCGTTTTGCAGGGCTGACCTCCGTTTTTTACTATTGGCGGCGCGAACGAATTCGTTTGAGTTCAACTCAACAATCGGTCATCGAAACAACGGCTTCTCTTTCCCATCAACGGTTCGCCGTTCGCATTTGGATTGCTCTGCTTCTTGCACCGTTCGCGTATTGGCTCGCACGTAATGGTTGGAGTCGCGTGCCGTTGTCCAACCAAACCCATACGACGGAAATGGCCGTGGCAGCCGCTTGGCTGGGTATTCTCGGATTTTGGATCGTTCGCGGCTCCTTTCCATTGCCTTGGCGTTGTCTCATCGGTTTCTCCGCCGGGGCTTTCGCTTGCTTGCTGTTCTCTTCCGAAATTTCTTTTGCGGAGCTCATGCGCACGGAAGGGGCTCCTTTAGATTTGCGAGTTTTAGCCGACGGCCTTGGTTATTTCTCCTCCACGCTCCTCATTCACTATGCGATCGCAATATGGGACCGCAAGACGATGCGCGATCAACTCTGCCCATCCATTGAAAACCAGAGAACCGGACAAGTGAGCATTCGATTCTTGCTTTGCCTGATGACCGTTTCGGTTCTTTTGATGCTGGTATTGACGCGGACTTATTCGTGGGGCTTAGAAGCGACCGTGAATCCTCGATCGGTTTTTCGCGCTTTCATAGCCTCGATCCCCTGCGTTCTGTTGACGTATCTAACGGCCAAAACGACTTTAGGGGCGTCCCTGCGATCGCATTCTTTCGAGTACCAATCAATCGTCGTTTTCATCCTAGTCAGCCCGTTGATGATGTTAACCGAAGGGTTGTTGTGGGGTTTCGATCCAACAGCCGGGACACGCTTATTGGAGTTCTATCTGCTCGAGTGCGGAATGGTCGTTGAGTACTGGTGCATTACGTTTTTCGTCATGTTTATGCTCCGCCGCTCGCACGTGGTCATGCGAGGAGAGTAAGGCAGGGCCCAGCGGTTCCAACCACGGACCCGACCCAATGTTGGGATTGTTCTCAAATTGCGGTTTGTTCCGGCGTATTCCGTCCCTCAAAAAACTAGTTCTTGATGTGCGATTGCCTCATTGCTCGAACCAGTGGCGTAAAGTTTGACGGTCGAATTGATTTTTAATCCAGACAGGGTAGAGATATGTGCGGGATTGTTGGATATGTGGGCAAGAAGGAAGCCACTCCATTTTTGGTAGGTGGACTGAGAAGACTCGAGTATCGCGGGTATGACAGTTCGGGCATCGCCACCCTTTCCAGCGGCGGAGGTACCTTCCAGCTCAATCGCGCAGTAGGCAAGATCGATCGATTGGCGGACTTGCTTGAGACCTCGCCGATGTCAGGATTCACGGGCATCGGACACACGCGATGGGCGACGCACGGACCCGCCACCACGGAGAATGCCCACCCTCATTTGGGTGGCAGAGGCTTGGTTGCCGTCGTTCACAATGGAGTTATTGAAAACTATCAAGTGCTGAAAGAAGCCCTTGTCGAAAAGGGATACATGTTTCAGTCTGCGACGGACACCGAAGTCATCTCGCATTTGATCGCCGACAATCTAAAGACGCTTCTTGACTCCCCTTCTATCAACGAAAGCCTTGCCGCGCCGACCAACGAAGGGCCCAACGCCGTTTTCGTCGAAGCCGTCCGGGCTGCCTTGCCACTCCTGCGCGGTACGTACGGGATTGTCGTCATGTTTCGCGACCGACCTGAACTATTGGTCGCAGCCCGTTGCGGAAGCCCTCTGGTATTGGGAGTAGGGCGAGGCGAACAATTCATTGCCAGCGACAGCTCCGCATTGATTGGTCATACCGAACGCATCATTTATTTGGCAGACCATCAGATTGCGGTAGTAACTCGGGATT